>JAWLGW010000665.1:0-1502 GCA_041690735.1 Planctomycetota bacterium | reverse complement strand
TCGACTACGGGAGGGACGGGCAACGCCTCCTGTTCGAGGGGGCCAACACGCAGGAGGTCATGGAGGACCTCATGACCCGCCGAGCCCGCTTCGAGATCGACTTCGACTACTCCGCCGAGGTGTGAGGGGCGGCGGCCGGTGAGCGAGGAGGACCCCCACCTGGCGCCGCTGCTGGCGGGCTACCGCTACCCGCTCTACCGGCGGAGCGACCGCCCGCTGCCGCCCGACTGGTCGGGGCCGGTCTACGTGTGGGACATCGACAACACCTACCTGCACACCGAGTACGCGTCGCTGCGCGACCTGATACGGATCAGGTTCGAGGCCGCCCGCGACAAGCGGCCGGTGCCGGCCGCCGTCGAGCTGCTGGCGGCGCTGCGCCGCGGCGGCGCGGCCCCGGACACGGGCGGCGCGGCCCGCACCTCCACCTCGCAGGGCGACCGGCCGCCGATCTACTTCGTGAGCGCCAGCCCCAAGACCATGCGCCCCGTGCTGGAGAAGCGCATGCTGATCGACGGCGTGCTCCACGACGGGATCACCTTCCGCGACCTGTACAAGCTGCGCTACCTGCGCGACATCTTCGGCTACAAGCTGGTGGCCCTGCTGCTGCTCCGGCGCGAGGGGCCGCGCGGCGCGCAGGAGCACCTGTTCGGCGACGACCGCGAGCACGACCCGCTGGTCTACACCGCGTACGGGCGGATCTGCGCCGGCGCTTTGCGGGGGGACGACCTGCGCGACTTCCTGCGCGGTCACGGGGTGCGGCCCGAGGCTCGCGACTACATCGTGGCTCTGGCGGACGACCTGCCGCCGCGCGACCTGGTGGAGTGGGTGTTCATCCGGCGCCTGCGGCCGAGGGGCGGCGACGAGGTGGCCCCGGCTGCGCTCGAGCGGGAGGCGCTCGAGCGGCAGGAGCGCCGCCGCGGCGGGGCCGACGCCGTCGCCCTGCCCGACGACCCGCGCCTGCTGCACGTGGACGACTACGGTCAGGCGGCCGCCGTGCTGCGGGCGGCGGGGCGCATCGGCGCCCACGACCTCGCGGCGGTCGTGCGGGCCGCTCGCGCCCGCGGGCTCGGCCAGGCGCCCCTGCAGGTCGTGGACGCGATCGCCGATCGCCTGCCCGCCGACGGCGTCGCCCGCGCCCGCGCCGAGGTGGCCGCCCTGGATGCGGCCGACCCGCCGCCCCCTTCTTGAGCTGTGGAGATCCCCCTGGAGGTCCCCACTGGAGGTCCCATGTCCCGCTCCCCTCGCCGCGCCCCTGCGCTGGCCTTCCTCGTCGCCCTGGCGCCCCTCTCCGGCTGCGTCAGCCAGGAGGAGCTGCACAAGGCAGTCAGCGACGACGTCCGCCTCACCGGCCGCGTCATGGGCTTCGCCCTCGACGCCGCGGTGGAGGCCCTCGAGACCCGCCTGGCCCTGCTGCGGGCCTTCGCCGGCGACCCCAAGCAGGAGGCGCTCGAGGAGCATCTCGGCACGATCGCCGAGGTCGAGGCGAAGCTGGAGCGGGTGCG
>JAWLGW010000664.1:0-4529 GCA_041690735.1 Planctomycetota bacterium | reverse complement strand
GTGCCGGTGGCCCGGCGCCTGGGCGGCGACTTCCTCCCCGACCTGCATCCGGGCCTCCTGTCGGTCGAGGTCGCCCTGCCGCGCGGCTCCAACCTGACCGAGACCGACGCCACCCTGGCGCGGCTGGCCCGGACGCTGAGCGCCGCGCCGGAGGTGGAGGCGGTGTTCTCCACCGCAGGCGCCGTCAGCCGCGCGGGCGAGGCGGACGAGGTGAGCGAGAGCGCCGGGCAGCTGCTGGTCCGCCTGCGCCGCGGCGCAGGGGCGGCCGGCGAGGCGCGGGTGTCGGCGCTCCTGCGCGAGCGGATCGCGGCGGAGCCGGGCCTGGCGGCGCCGGTGATCGGTCGGCCGGGGCTGGTGGCGGTGCGCTCGCCCCTCGAGGTCCTGGTGGACGGGCGCGACCTCGACGCCCTGCGGGCCGCCGCCGCGCAGGTGACCGATGTCCTGGAGGGCGCCCCCGGCCTGACCGACGTCCGCTCGTCCGCGCGGGGCGGCCGGCCCGAGGTGCGGGTGGCCCTCGACCGGCGCAAGCTCGCCCTGTACGAGCTCGACGCCGCCGCGGTGTCGCAGGCGATCGAGGCGGCGGTCCGCGGCCGGGTCGGCACCGAGCTGGTGCAGTCGGACCGGGACGTGCCGGTGCGCGTGGTGCTGCGCCCCGACGCCCGGGTGGCGGCCGCCGACGTCGAGCGGCTGGTGGTGTCGGCGCCTGGCCGCGAGGGCGGACCGGTGGTGCTGCGGTCGGTGGCCCGGGTCGAGGTCAGCGAGGGCCCCGCCGAGATCCGCCGGGAGGGCCAGCGCCGGGTGGCGGTGATCAGCGCCGAGCCCGCGGGCCTCGACCTCGCCTCCGCCGAGCGCGCCGTGCGCGAGCACCTGGCCGCGCTCCAGCTGCCCCCGGGGGTCACGCTCCGCCTGGGCGGCAGCGTGCGCGAGATGGCAGAGGCCTACCGGAGCCTGGCGTTCGCCCTGGCGCTGGCCGTGCTGTTGGTCTACCTGGTCCTGGCGGCGCAGCTGGAGTCGTTCCTGGTGCCGTTGATCGTGCTGGGCTCGGTGCCCCTGGCCGCCGTGGGCGCCGTGTTCGGGCTGGCGGCCACCGGCACGCCGGTGAGTGTGGTGGCCCTGATCGGCGGCGTGGTGCTGGCGGGGATCGTGGTCAACAACGCGATCCTGCTGGTGGACCGGATCGGGCAGCTCCGCGCCACCCTGCCCCTGGAGGCGGCGATCCCCCGCGCCTGCGCCGAGCGCCTGCGGCCGATCGTCATGACCACCGCCACCACCGTCCTGGGGCTGCTGCCGCTGGCGGTGCTGGGGGGCGAGGGCGCCGAGCTGCGGGCCCCGCTGGCGGTGACCGTGGTGGCGGGGCTCCTCGGCTCCACGCTCCTCACCCTGGTGGTGATCCCCGCCGCCTACCGCCTGGTGGTGCGGGAGAGGGCGTAGGCCGGATATCGCGCGCCCTCGTCGCCGCCGCTCGAGTGAAGCGCCGCGCCGCTCAGCGAGGGACGACCCCCACCTCCACCACCCGGTAGGTCGTCTCGGCCGCGCCCTCGATCAGCCGCCGGCGGTCCTCGCCCAGGGCGCCCACGCGCCACAGGCGGACCGTGCCGTCTCTGCTGCCCGAGGCGAGCAGCCGCCCGTCGGGCGCGAAGGCCACGGCCCGCACCCCGCCGACGTGGCCCGACAGGGTGCCGAGCGGGGCCACCTCCGGGCCTGGAGCCTGGAGGTCCCACAGCTTGACGGTCCCGTCGGCGCCCGCCGAGGCGAACACGGACAGCCTCGGGTGAACGGCCAGGCCCCGGACGGCGCCGCGATGCCCGACGAACCGCCGGGCGACCTCGCCGCGGGCGAGGCCCCACTCGAGGACGTCGCTGTCGTGCTGCCTGGCGCCCGACAGCAGCCGGCCGCCAGGCGCGAAGGTCAGCGCCTGGAGCGCGTAGCGGTGCCCGGTCAGCGTCGCGCCCGGCTCGGCGCCGTCGAGCGCCAGCACCCGGATCGCGCTGCCCCAGTCGCCGAGGGCCAGCCGTGGGGCAGGGCCGACATCGAAGGCCAGGCACTCGGCGGCCCGGCCTCCCCCGGGGAAGGTGCGCACGACCGCGCGCGCCTCCGCGTCCCACAGCACCACGGCGCCCTGCGCGTCGCCCCACGCCAGGAGGGCCCCGTCGGCGGTGAAGCCGAGGGCCCGCACCCGCGGGCCGCCCGGCTCGAGGGGCGTGGCGGCCAGCCGCCCTTCGCGGACGTCCCACAGCCTGACGGCGCCGTCTTCGCCCGCGCTGGCCAGGAGGACCGGGTCGCCGGGACGGAACGCGAGGCGAATCACACCGCCCGGGTGCCCGGGCAACCCTCCCCACCGTCGCGCTGAGCGGACGTCCCACAGCACGATCTCGGCCTCCTGCGGCGCGTCCTGCTGGGCGTCCCACGCCGCCGAGGCCAGCAGCGCGCCGTCGCCCGAGAAGGCGACCGAGACCACGTCCGCGGAGTGGCTGCGGAGCGCGGGCTGCGCGTGCAGCGCCGCCAGGTCCCAGGCCATGAGCTGGCCGTCGTAGGAGCGGGCCGCCAGAGCCCGCCCGTCGGAGGTGAGCGCCAGCTCGGAGACCCCGCTGCCGAACCCACCCAGGCAGGCCACCGCCTCGACCGAGCGCAGCGACGCCGGTCTCCGGGTGGTGGTGACGCGCCACACCCGCACCGTGCGGTCCATGGACCCCGCGGCCAGCAACCAGCCGTGGGCGCCGAACCCGTCGTCGCTCGCCTGCGTCACGGCCACCGGGCCGACGCCGCCGGCGGCGTCGGTCAGCGTCCTGATCTCGCGCACGAAGGAGTTGGAGATCCCCCGCTGCACCCGCCACAGCTTGACGGCCCCGTCGCCGGCGCCGGTCACCAGCCACAGGCCGTCGTCGGTGAACGCGACGCTGTTGACGCCGTTCGAGTGACCCACGACGCATGCGGCGCCGCTGCGCTCCAGGTCGTAGAGGCGCACGCCGCGGTCCAGGCTCGCGCTGGCGAGGAGCGCGCCGGACCAGCCGAAGGTCAGCCCGCGGACCCCGTTGGTGTACTCGTCCTTGGGGCTCAGCGGCGGGCACGGCGCGGCGACCAGCCGCGCGGACGCGCCGTCGCCCCGCTCGAGGCGCCACCGCTCCACGCGCCAGCGAGGCTGGCCGGCGGCGGCGCCCCCCTCGAGCGCGACCGCGACCTGCCCGCTCCACTCGTCCATAGCGATCGCGTTGAGCGTCGCCTGCGGGGGCAGCGCGGTCGCCGCGAGCAGCGTCGGCGCGCTCCCCGAGGCCAGGTCGACCTCGAACACCCGGAGCGTGCCCGGCTCCGCCACGGCGAGGAGGCGCTCCGCGCCCCAGGCGGTCACCCGCGCTGGCGGCCAGCCCTCGCGGTCGGGCTCCACGCTCCCCTCGAACGGCAGGGGGTGGGTCGAGTCCAGGTGGAGCCCCGCGGCCTCGCGAACCTCGAGCGCACCCCCGACCCCGGCCGAGGCCAGGCGCACCCCCAGCGGGTCGAAGAGCAGCGCGCTCTCGCGCCCGCCCTGCTCCGACTGCACCGCGCCGAGCCGGCGCGGCGCCAGGGCGCGGGCCTGCCCCAGCGCCAGCCGCGTCGCCAGGCTGTCCTGGAGCTCGAGGGACCGGGCCAGGAGGGTCCAGGCCTCCTCATGGCGCGCCTCGCTGGCGAGGCGCTCCCCCTTCTCGCGCAGCGCCGCGGCGAGCTGCCGGCTGGCGCGCGCTTCGCTCTCCTCGGCCGCCCGGCGCTGCCGGGTCGCCTCGTCGCGCTCGGCGCGGATCCGCTGCACGGCCACCACGGCCCCCGCCGCGCCGGCGACCAGCAGGCCGACCAGCGTCACGACGCTGACCGCGACCCCCGCGGCCAGGGCGCGGTGGCGGCGGGCCCAGCGCGCCAGCCGCTCTCCGCGCGTCGGCGGGCGGGCCTCGATCGGCTCGCCGTCGCGGAACCTCCGCAGCTCGGCCGCCACCGCCCCAGCCGAGGGATAGCGCCGGGCCGGCTCCTTCTCCAGGCAGCGGAGCGCGATCATCTCCAGGTCGGGGTGGACGTTCGGGTCGACCTGACGCGGCGGCGTCGGGTCGTCGAACAAGACCGCCTTGATCGCCGCCAGCGCGCTGCTCCCGGCGAAGGGCGGCCGCCCGACCAGCCCCGGTACAGCACCGCCCCCAGCGCGTAGACGTCGCACAGCGGCCCCTGCTGCGACCCCTCGCCCGCCGCCTGCTCCGGCGCCATGTACTGGACCGTCCCCAGGACCTGCCCGGTCTGGGTCAACTGCTCCTGCGCCGAGCTGTCCTGGGCGAGCCCGAAGTCCATCAGGAACGGCCGCCCCTCCCGGTCGAGGATCACGTTGTGCGGCTTGACGTCCCGGTGGACGATCCCCTGCTGGTGGGCGTACTCCAGCGCGTCGGCCACCTGCCCGAGCACGTCCGCCAGCCGGCGGGGCGTCAGCCCCTGACCGCGCAAGGCGGCCTCGAGGGTCTCCCCCTCGATGCAGTCCATGACCAGGAACGGGCGCCCCGCGTCCTCGCCGACCTCGT
>JAWLGW010000663.1:0-4532 GCA_041690735.1 Planctomycetota bacterium | reverse complement strand
TCGGCGGGCCGGAGAGCGTGAGCTATAGCGCCCAGGCGCGGGCGGACCTCGCCACGGAGATTCACGCCTACAGGGCGCAGGCGACCGGACTAAGCGGCCTGGCCGCGCTCGGGTGGCTGTGGTTCTTCACCGGCTTCTTCGGGGCTATCTGGACGCTGTTCACTCTTCCTCGCCGCGTCCCGAACGCCATGTTCTACTCGCGGCTCTTCTGGCCGTTGGCGGTGCTGGTGCTCGGGCCGGTCGGCCTGCTCGCGCTTTTTCTCGCTTATCAGGGACGTCCACTCGCGCAACAGGGATCGATGTGGATGAGTGTACGCCCGTCATGGGCTAAGGCAGTCGGCGCGACGATCATGGGCCTGGGCACCGGCATGGCGCTGATGATCGCCTCCATGTACCTGTTCCAGTTGAACGGCATGCCGCTGACCATGCTTTTCGCCTACACCCCGCTCTTCTGGCTGGGCGCGCCCATGTTCACGGTGATGTGGGTGATCATGGTCGTGCCGGCGATTTTGCTCTCCTCCTTCCTCTTTATGGGACCGATGATGGCGGAAATGCGCGATAAACGCTACTGGGCGGGGGTGCGCATGGCGCTGCCGGTGGTGGCGATCTCCATGGTGAGTGCTTCGTTGGGCATGTTCACGCTCATCTGGTACTGGATGAATTTCCACCCGCTCATGATAGAAGAAGATGTCTGGCTCTGGACGGCGCCCATCTGGTGGGGCTCATTCCTCGGATTCCTCACCGCGCTGATCCCGAATTACCTATTGGTGCAATATGGCCGGAAACCGGGAGGGATGTAAGCGATGCCGTGGGTAATGCGTCCTGCCGTGATACTGCTGCTGACCGCTATCCTGACCGCCGTCGGCGTCCTCTGGATCACGTTGACCTGGGGGCCGCCTGCCGAACCCGTGACGATGAGCGCCAACCAGGGGGAAGAGTTGCTGCAACTGACGGGCACCACCGCGCGGCTACGGGGCGACACCTACCTGCGCACGGTGGTCGCTTACGCGCAAACCATCTACGCAGTTGACCAGGATCAGGACCGACCGGGGGCCGTCATCCTCATTCGTGATGATGATCAGGCCGCCGCGCTCACCACCACGCGCTTGCAACATTTTCCGGTAAATGCCCCGCTCCTCTTCGTGACGGACAACGGCGGCACGCTGCCGGAAGCGACGCGGGACGAGTTGCGCCGCCTGGACCCGGAAGGCGTGATGATGGACAACAACGTGCAGGTGTACCTGGTCGGGGACATCTCACCGGCGATTGCGCGGGAAGTCGAAGCGATGCGATTCAAGACGCGCCGCATCTTCGCGCAAAACGCCGTCCAACTCGCACGCAAGATCGACGAATACATCGCGGTACTGGAAGCCAATCACGCGGAGGATGTGTTGATCGTTTCCACGGCGGCGCTCGACTACGGCCTTCCCGCCGCCAACTGGAACGCGCACATGGGGCAGGGGTTCGCCTTCGTCACCGCGGAAGGCATGCCCCGCGAAACGCGGCAGATGCTGGAACGCCGATGGCCGAACTATCCCTATATCTACGTCTTCGCCCCCCAGACTGTCGTGAATGACGACGTGATGGCCGATTTATCGCAATACGGCCACGTGCAGCGCATCCCCGGCGCCACGCCGCAGGAGATGGCCGTGCGCTGGGCGGGATACAAAGATTTCGGACGGCAGACCGCCTGGTGGTTTGGCCAGCGTGACCGGCAGGTGGGCTGGGGATTGGCCGAGCCGGGCCATAACATTATTCTCGCGAACCCGACAGACTGGCGGACCGTGGTTCCCACCGGCGTGCTCTCGCACATGGGGAAACACGCCTTTCTGGTGCTCACAAACCCAGACGGCGCGCTGCCCGACCCGGCCATCAGTTACCTGAATATTCTCAAGCCAACACGGACACACCCCAGCCAGCAAGTCTATAACTTTGGCTGGATTGTTGGCGGTGATATACCTGACGCGACCGTGCAACAAGTGAGTGAGTTACTTAGCGTCGCCCCGCCGACATCAGCGCGTCGCCCGTGATCTTTGCGTGGGACATAGGCAAGTTACTGCCAAACCAGCGTTGACAGGCACGGTGTAGTCCACGCGCAGCGTTAGTGCGTTCATAAGAAAATAAGGCCATTTGAGCATGAAACCCCGGTAGCACCCGAATCAATTGTGGTGGACATCATTTCGCGGTGTCAGCGTTCGCTGACGTAGTGGTTATTCGCGTGCAGGGGTCCCCGACACGTCCAAGCCGATGAACTCTGGGTGAAGCTCGTTGGACGCAAGGCGTGGCAAGCGATGGCCATGGCCGTGGACTCGCGGCTCTGGTTGGGGGGCGTGATCAGCCTGACGCGCGACTTGCCGCTCATTGCGCGCCTGGTGGCATGCGTGCGAGCCAGTGTCGTGTCTCTCAACGTGCTGGTGTGCGTGGATGGCCTGGCCAGTTATGTCACGGCGTTCCGCGGGCCTTTCGCCAGAAAGTACCGCGCGAGGGGCGGCGTGGGCGCTGCCGACAGGAGATCGCCCCCGGCCTGCAGTTCGGCCAAGTGATCAAACGGCACAGTGGCCGACGGTTGGTGGAGGTGGTCCACCATGTCGTCCGGGGCACGGCGGAGGGGATTCGCGCGGTCGTCCAGGCCACCGGCACGGGCACCGCCGGGTCGCGCCACACGGCCGCTGCCGGCTCCAGCCGCCGCAGCTGCTCCTGGTACTCCGCCCCGGCGCTGGTGTCGACCGACACGATCGTGCGCGCCAGCCTCGAGCCGAGCAGGGCCAGCAGGTCGAGGGAGGTGGGCTGGCTGCGCCCCAGCACGTTGGGCGAGGTGAGCCGCGACAGGACCCGCCCCTCGACCGAGCGGGTGTTGCCGAGCAGCACCAGGCGCGAGGGGTCGCCGCCCAGCGAGCGGACCTGCCCGGTGCCGCGGGCCTCCGCCTGCGCGCTGGCGCGGGCGATCACCGCGGCCACCGCGCTGTCGGCGGCGAGGTCGCTCGGCTTGACCGCCGTCCGCCCCAGCGCCTGCTGGATCGCGACCAGGAGGTCGAGGGGCGTCAGCTCGTCGGGCTCGCCGTACACCACCTCCAGGGCCGCCTCCAGGCGGGCCTGCAGGCCGAGGCCGGTGCGCCCGTCGTCCAGGCGTCCCCGCGCCAGGGCGAGGACGGTCAGGCAGGCGGCGCGGGCCTCCTCCTCGTGGCCCGGGTCGAGGCGTAGGCCGCGCTTCGACAGCCACCGGGCGGCGCGGGCGTGGTCGCGCAGGGCCTCGCTGCCGGCGTAGATCCCCCGGGGGCGGAACTCGCGGTAGTCGACCACCCGCTCGCCGGTCTCGATCCGCTCGCCCCAGGGGAAGGGCGTGCGCGCCACCTCCTTCGCCTCCCGCACGCGAGTGGCCTCCGCCTCGAAGCGGTGCCGCTCGTCGGGCGCGAGGTGGGGATCGGCGCCCACCAGCAGGGCCGCGATCGCGATCCGCTCGTGGGCCAGCCGCGCCCCGCGCCGGACGGCGCCGGTGCGGCCCTCGCGCCGCAGGGCCGCCAGCTCGCGGCCGAGCAGCTCCAGCAGGTGGCGCAGACCGGGGACGATCACCGCCTCTTCGAGGGCGACCGCGGCCCGCGAGGCGGCCCCGCCGTACAGCAGCAGCGCCGCGTCGGCGGTCACCAGGGGCGCGGGCGCGCCCGGAGGCACCGCGGGGGGATAGGCGTCGGCCGGGCCCTCGAAGGCGCTCGGCACCTGCACCACGCCATGGCTGGCGAGGATCGCCACCGCCTCCTCGGGCAGGACGGCCCGCGCCGCCTCGAACCCCTCCACCGCGTCGAGGGGCGGCAGGACCGGGCGCGACTCGCCGGTGGGCAGGCGGGGGTCGGTGTGCTCCACGTAGAACACCGGCAGGCGCGGGTCGGCGAGGGCGGTGGGCGTCTCGAGGACCCACCCGGCCACCCACACCGAGCCCAGCAGCGCCGCCGCCGCGGCGACCGCCACCAGCAGCGGGCGGAACCAGGGGGGGACCGCCGCCGGCGGCGGCGCCTCCCGCTGGAGCGCCGCGGCGAGCCCGCGGTCGAAGGCTGCCCAGGCCGCCGCGTCGGGTTCGGGCGGCGCGCCCGCCTCGTGGACCCAGGCCGCCACCTCCTCGGCGTCGGCCAGCTCCTGCGCGCAGGCGGCGCAGGCTGCCAGGTGCTCGCTCACCTCCGCCCGCTCGGCGGGGCTCAGCTCCCCGTCGAGGTAGCCCGCCAGCAGCGGGCGAAGCTCCGCGCAGCCGGTGGGGGCGCTCACGCGGCGTCCTCCTCGGCGCCGCGGGCGGCGCGCAGCGCGTCGGCGCGGGGACCGAACAGCGGGGCCAGCTTCTCCTTGAGGCTGGCCCGTCCGTAGTAGATCCGCGACATGACGGTGCCCTTGGGGATGCCCAGCGTGTCGGCGATCTCCTGGTACGAGAGCCCCTCCACGTCACGCAGCAAGACCGCTGCCCGCTGCGCCGGCGGCAGGGTGTCGATCGCCTCGCGCACCAGGCGGCGCCGCACGGCGCGCGCCAGCTGCTCGGGGGCCCCGTCGCC
>JAWLGW010000662.1:0-4540 GCA_041690735.1 Planctomycetota bacterium | reverse complement strand
GGCGTCGCTGGCCCTGCTCGGGGTCCTGATCGCGCTCGCCCTCCGCACCGGCGACACGCCTACCGACGCGCGGCCGGACGCCGAGGCGCGCGCCCGCGCCGTCGCCGGGCCGGCGGTGGACGCCGCCGCTGTGCGCGCCGAGGGCCTGGCGGCGCTGCGTGACCGCCTCGCGCGCTACGAGGAGGGCGTCCGCGCCGCGACGGAGCAGGGGCAGTACGAGCGCGCCCTGGCCCTCGACGAGGAGCTCCCCGCCGCCGACCGCCGCGAGCCCGAGGCGCTGCAGCGGATCGTGACCGCCGAGCGCGCCGTGCACGCCGCGATCGGCGCCCGCCTGGAGCGTGAGGCGAGGTCGATCGACGAGGCGCTGCGCAGCGGGGACCTCGCGCTGGCGGAGCGCCGGCTGGGTGACCTGCGGCCGTGGGCGGCCGACAGCGCCGGGTTCGCCGCCCTCGCCGCCCGGCTGAAGCGCGCGCAGCAGGCGCGCGAGCGGGAGCTGGCCTCCCTGGCCCTCGACGGGCCGCTCGACGCCGCGGCCGCCGCCGCCCGCCTGACCGCCGCGCTGCACGGCTGGGCCGCGGGCGGTCGGCTGCTCCCCGCGGGCGGCCTGGCGCTGCGCTATCGCGGCGGCGAGGCCCTGGCGCGGGACCTGCGCTGGCCGCGCGAGCTCGCCGCGGCGAGGTCCGAGCCCGTGCCGCTGCCGGGGGAGCCGCCCAGCCTCCGCCTGCAGGCGCCGCTGGGACGTCCCGCGCTGATCGCGCTGCCGGTGCCCCTTCGCCGACCCCTGGCCGTCACGGCGCGGGTCGTGCTGGCGCAGGAGCCGCCGCCAGGCGCGCGACTGGCGCTGCTGTGTGGCCGGTTCGAGGGGCGCCGCGAGGCCCGCGGCCTCGACTGGGGGCAGACCCCGGTCGCCCTCTCGCCCGAGCTCGGGCTGCAGGAGCTCAACGCGCGCCCGCGCCCCCAGCTGCCGGCCCGCGCCGCCCTGGCGCTGGAGCTGCGCTTCACACCCTCGGGGCGCCAGGGCCAGCTGACCCTCGAGGGCGCCCTGCGGATCGGCGAGCGGCGCCAGCGCGGGGCCCGCGGGTTCGCCTTCGAGCACGAGGTGCGCGGCGAGGTGGCCCTCCTGCTGGAGGGGGTCGACCTGTGGCTGACCGAGGTCGAGGTGCGCGGCCTCCTCGACGCGGAGCGCATGCCATGAGGGAGGAGCGCGGGGTCACGCTGCTGCTGTCCCTGGCGATCCTGGCGTTGCTGTCGCTGTTCGCCGTCGCCTTCGCCCGCATCATGACGCTGGAGCGGATCGCCTCGGCGAACTACATCGACCGGGTCCACGCCCGGATCGCCGCCCGGGCGGGCACCGAGGCGGCGATCGCGCAGCTGCACGAGACCGCCGGCCGGCGCCCCTACAGCGACCCCTGGCGCGACGGGTGGGGCTTCGCCCTCGAGCCGCCGCCCGGGCTCCCCGCGGGCCGCGCGCTGGACCTGGTGACGACCGCCCGACCGTCCTTCGCCCAGCGCGACCCCACCCTGCGCTTCTACGGCGGCCCGCTGGTGGTGTCGGGCGTCCTGTCGCAGCCCTACGGCCCCGACTCCCGCATCGCCTATCGCCTCAAGGTCCTCGACGCCGCCCGTCAGCTCAACCTGCGCCACCCTGACCGGCCGTCCCTGGAGCGCATGGTACGGACCCTGCTGCGGGCCGCCCTCGACCTGCCGCCGGCCCGCGCCGCGGACCTGGCGCGGCGGCTGCTGGACGCGGCGCCCCCCGGCGGGTTCGAGACCAAGCAGCACGTCCACGCGGTCCTGCGCCGGCTGGAGGTGTCCGAGGAGCAGTGGCTGCGTGTGCGGGACCTGATCACCCTGCGCTCGTGGGTCGACCCGCAGGTGATCCGGCCGCCGGCGCTCAACCGCGAGCTGCGGCAGGCGCTCGACCTCCAGGGCCGGGCGCCGGTGAACCTCAACACCGCCGAGGTGCCGGTCCTGACCGCGCTGCTGGCGGGCGTCGAGGCCGAGAACGACCTCGGCGTGCTCTCGCTCGGCTACCGATCGGCGCGGCGGATCGCGGAGGCGCTGGTGGCCCAGCGGGGGTCGGGGACCTCGGCGCGTCCCTTCCGAACCTGGGCCGAGGTCGAGGCCTTCGTGGACGACCTGCCGACGAGCGCCTTCGTCGACGCCAGGTGGTCGCCGCCGGCGCCCCCGAGCGGGCCGGACGCCATCGACTACGTGCCGCCGGCGGGTCTGTACGAGGAGCTGATCGACGCCAAGGTGGCCCACAAGGACCTGGTCAAGGCGGTCCTCAACCCCAACACCATGGTCACCAAGTTCGGTCTCATGCCGAACCACGGCGGGCACCGAGGGCGGCTGCCGCGGCTCGTCGACAAGACCGACCTCGTGGCCCACTCCACCGAGGGGTGCCTCGACGCCATGGGCGTGTTCGAGGTGACCTCGGCGGGGCTGGTGCTGGTGCGCGACCCCGCCGACCCCTCGGGGACGCGGATCCAGGCCGTCGCCACCGAGCGGGCCGTGGTCGAGGCCTACCGCCCCTTCCGCCTCACCACCCAGGCGGACTTCGAGGCGCACCGAGCGTTCATGGTGCCCGGGAACACGATCCCCACCGGCGACGCCCTGTGGCCCTACGGCGGGGTCGCCGGGGTGAACGCGCCGGCGTACCGCGACGGGGAGGGCATGCCGGTGGAGACCTGGCCGGGGGTGGTGTCGTGGCCGGGCTACTCCCTGCTGCGCGAGCGGTCCCCCTGGCTCCCGCCCCGCCGCGACGCGGGCCCCGCGACCTGGGACGGGCACCTCACCCTCACCAACCTGATCGGCCACAAGGCGGCGGAGCCGGACTTCATCGCCGGGTTCGCGCGGGGGCGCCTGGAGGCGTTCAAGGCGCGCGCCTGGTGGGACGCCAAGGACGAGCGCCCCTCCGGGGTCCCCGCCACGCCGCGCCCCACCCACCCCGCCGGCCGCGCCGCGCTGGCGGAGCTGGCGCGGTCGCGGTCCCCCGGCAGCCCGCGCCTGCGGGATCCCGCCGGGGAGCGCCGCCTGGTGCGGGAGGCGCCCCGGGCGGCGAAGCCCTCCCTCCGCGGCCTGTGGCGGGGCGGCGCGGCGCTCCTCAACACCGGCGTCATGATCTCCCCCGAGCGGGAGGTGGGCGGCGAGCCGGCCTACCTGGCCTACGACAGCGACAACCTCGACCTGGTGCGCGGCGCCTCGATCCGGTTCTGGGTCCAGCCGCTCCTCGACCCCTTCGCCCGCGAGGAGGAGGTCCTCCTGTCGTTCGTCGGCAGCCGGGACGGGGAGCGCCGGCAGGTCGGCTTCCGGGTCTACAAGGAGGCGCTCCCCACCGGCGTCGTCAATATCGTGCTCGAGGCGGTGGGCGGCACCGAGCCCGACGAGTCGGGGCTGCCGGTCGACTGGTGCTGGGCGTCGCGCACCGGGGGCGCGCCGCGGCGGATCGAGGTGGAGGTCACCCCGCGCCGCCCGTACGCCAACGACCCGCTGCGCCCCGAGTGGATCCCCCACACCTGGCACTGGGTGGTGGTGAACATCGGGCCGGGCAAGCTCGGCTTCGACGGCGCCACCCAGCACTTCGCCACCCTGCAGGTCGACAAGCGCAAGGCGGCGCGCCCGCTGTTCTTCAAGGGCAACCTCGACAAGCCCCGGGGGCAGCACGAGTACGGGGAGCTGCACGGGCACGCCATCGGCGAGCGGTCGCCGTTCGAGCCCCTGTCCCCGGCCAACGTCGCCTCCGGGCGGGCCCGGGCCTGGATCCAGCCGCGCCCGCTGGGGGACACCTATCACTGCCGCGCCGGCCGGCGGGTGGTGGCCGCGACCAAGGAGCGCGTGTTCGGCGCGCCGCCCGAGCCGCCGGCGATCGTCTACCAGGGCAACCCGGTGCCGTTCTATCCCTTCCTGGTCGATCAGCCGGCGGACCACTGGAAGGAGCCCGAGCTGCCCCCGGGCAGCTACGTGACCGGGCCCTCCTGGCCCAACCCGCTCCCGTTCCCGCTGCTGAGCTACCACCACGAGGTGCTGCTGCGCTTCTTCCCCAGCGCCACCGCGAGCGGCAGCCCGCCCGCGGACTTCCCCCTGCAGCGCACCCCCGAGGGGCGGTGGCTGCTGAAGTGGCCGGCCGAGAAGCATCCCGTGTTCGGGCCCGACCCCGACGTCACCTACGACGTGATCGTGCTGGACGAGCAGAGCGAGGCGGTCCAGCGGGTGTTCCTGCTGATGAAGAAGATGGGCGAGCCGCCCATGACGCCCGAGGAGTACCGGCAGAGCCTGATCGACGGCATGCAGCCGCGCATCGGGGAGCTGCTCGAGGGCGGCTACCCGGGGGGCCGCGAGTGGCACATCGGCCTGGTGGTGCGCTGGAAGGAGGCGCACTACACCCGCGGCTGTCCCCACTGCAACCACGCCACCGCGCTGCCGTCCGAGCCCTCCACCCTCCCCTCGGTGGAGGAGGAGCCGGACCGACCGCTGCACGGTGAGCCGCTCCCGTACTCGGTCCACAACTCCGGCGGCACGGGGAAGGTGGGGACCCCCG
>JAWLGW010000661.1:0-4546 GCA_041690735.1 Planctomycetota bacterium | reverse complement strand
GGCGATCCTGCTCGGCTTGCTGCTGATCCAGGCCTTGCTGCGCTCCTCGTGGCGCCGGCCGGGGCGGGCGGTGCACCTGCCCAGCGCGGCGCTCATCGCGGCCTCGGTCCTGTGCCTGGTGGGCGGCAGCGCCACCCTGCGCCAGGGGGCCCTCGGCGCGGCGCTCCTGTTCGCCGGCGTCGCCCTGGCGATCGGGTTCGTCCTCCTGCAGCGGCGCCTCGACCGCCCGCTGGTGGACGTCCCGGCGCTGCTCGCCAACCACGCCCTGCGGAGCGCGCTCGTGGTGCAGATGCTCCTGTACGTGAACGCCTTCACCTCCATGTTCCTGCTCAGCCTGTACCTGCAGGTCTCCCTGGACCGCTCCGCCCGCGCCGCGGGCCAGGTCCTGGCGGTCGGCAGCGTGGTCATGGCGGTCGTGGCCCCCCTCGCCGGCCGCCTGGCCGACCGCTTCCGCCCTCAGGCGATCTCGGCCCTGGGCGTCGCCTGCGTGACGACGAGCGCCCTGCTGGCCACCCGCCTGCACGCCGAGTCGACCCTGGCGGCGGTCGTCGTCCTGCTGGCCGTGCAGGGGGTCGGCTTCGGGCTGTTCTCCTCCCCCAACATGACGATCATCATGAACAGCGTCCCGCCCGCGGGCGTGAGCATGGCCTCGGCGCTCGGCGCCAAGGCCCGCGCGATCGGCATGGTCAGCGGCATGCTGATCGCGGCGGTGCTGATCTCCCTCGACATGGGGAACGACCCGGTGGCGGCGCACCCGCTGCGGTTCGTGGGGACCATGAACCGCGCGTTCACGATCCTGGCCGCGCTGACCGCCGGCGCGCTGGCGGTGCGGCTGGTGTCGCGGACCGTCGAGGAGCCACCAAAGCAGAAGAAGTAACACCGAGGAACACCGAAGCCACTGAGCTGTCGCTCGTGCGGGGGCTCCTTGGCGCGTGATTCTTGAGCAGGAAGGCAGAAAAGGTCGAGCAACCGTTCAGCGCGCGACTGCACCGCGTCGGCCCCAAGAAAACGCCAGGAAGGACCGCAGAGATCGCGGAGTCCGCAGAGAGACGCGGAGCGGTCGAGGCCTGTCGGCGGCCGCTGCGTCTTCTCTGCGATCTCTGCGCCCTCCGCGGTTGTTCTTGCCTTTGAAGCTCCAGCCGAGGAGCGGCGCGACCAGCGACAGCCGAGCAGCGGCGCGACCCGCGACAGCCCTCAGTTCGGGATCAGCTGCCCGTCCCGCAGGTCGACCTTCAGGTTCTCCGTCCCCACGTCGATCTGGGTCGACTGGCCGTCGATCTCGAGCGTGTAGGTCCCGGGGACGAACACCTCGAAGGCGAAGCCGCCGGCGGTCTTGGTGGTGGTGCTGATCGAGAAGCCCGAGGCGTGGGACAGCGTGACCGGGACGCCGGCGCGGCCCTCGCCGTCCTCGCACAGGCCGTCGCCGTCGTCGGTGTAGGCGACGCCGGTCACGAAGGGGGCGTCGGTCTTGGTGCGGGCGACCTCGATGGTGGCGAAGTGCTCGAAGGGCGGGTTGGCGGCGGGCTGCGGGGTCTGGTTGGTGAGGAACCCGATCCCGCTCTCGCGGGTGGTCTCGAGCTGGTTGCCCTTGCCCAGGATCGCGTCGCGGTGCTTGGGCGGGAACACGCCGGCGTCGATCAAGAAGGCGTCCACCACCTTCTGGGCGGTGTTGAACTGGTCGCCGTAGGCGGCGCCGATCGACTCGGTCAGGTTGAGGCTGGCGTCGGTGCCGTAGTCGCCGTGCAGGTCGTAGCTCGTGTTCAGGATGCGCCCGTTGGCGTTCACGCCGTCGGGGTTGGAGTGGCCGTAGAAGGCGCGCTGGTGCATGTCGGCGCTGTGGCCGTCCGCCGCCTGGCCCAGGAACTGGTTGTGGGTCAGCGGCGGCTTGGCGGGGTAGCTGGAGAAGTCGAGGCCCAGGCGGGTCCCGGTCGCGGCGGGGTCGCGCCGGGCCTGGTTCATGCGCTCCAGGATCTCCTGCTCGGCGCCGGTGGGGTCGCCGTAATCGGCGACGCGGGCCAGCACGCCGTTGGTCAGGTTGGGGTCGTAGGTGAAGGCGTTGTTGAGCCGGCCGACAGAGCCGCCGGGGAGGGACACCTCCACGTCGACGCCCACCGCCGGCGCGTGGGGCGGGGTGAGGCAGGTCAGCTCGTTGGCCGACACGACCTGCACGTCGGTGGCGGGGAGGCCGTCGAAGGTGACGGTGGTCCCGGCGGCGTAGCCCTGCCCGACCAGGGTCACCAGGGTGCCGCCGGTGGTGGGCCCGGCGTCGGGGGACAGGGCGGTCAGGATCGAGGAGAAGGGCGTGCCGCCGCCGCCGCTGCCGGTCGGCAGGCCGCCGGTGTTCCCGCCGCCGCCGGCGGTGGAGCCCGGAGCCGTCGAGCCCGAGTCCCCTCCGCGCTTGCCGGTGTCGCAGCCGGCGAGGGCGATGACGGGGGCGATGACCGTGAGACTCAGAGCGAGGGTCGTGGGGCGCATGCCGTGTCCTTCCGTTCCTTCCGCGGGGGCCATGTGCAACGGGAGGTCCGAACAACGGCTTACGCAAGTCCTTTTCATGACACGCTGAGCGGGTTAAGCCGCCCAGCGTCTATGGCTTGTAACTTTTCAGAGAGGGACGAAGAACGGGCGCGAAGGACTTAAGGTCGCTCGAGGCCTCCCTCTGTAACTCCAGCAGTCGCGAGAGCGTTCCAGCGATCGGGTGACCGCTGTGTCCGCCCGGAAACGATGGCAGCGGCGGGCCCCACCGTGAGGCCCGCCGCTGCGCAGGGAACGGAGAGAGGAGGTTGCTTCAGTAGGTGACGGCCTGGCCGTTTCGCAGATCGACCTTCACGCTGTCGTCCTGCACGGTCACGGTCGCCTGCTGTCCGCCGATGTCGATGGTGTAGGTGCCGGGCACCAGGACCTCGAACGCGTAGCCGCCGGCGGTCTGGGTGTGGGTGGAGATCGTGAAGCCCGAGGCGTGGGACAGGGTGACCGGCACGCCGGCCTGGCCCTCGTTCTCCTCGCACAGCCCGTCGCCGTCGTCGGTGTAGGCGACGCCCAGAATGAACGGCCGATCGGTGACGGTGCGGGCCACCTCGATCGTGGCGAAGTGCTCCAGCGGCGGCGTGGCGCCCGGCAGGGGGGTCTGGTTGATCAGGAACCCGACGCCGGCCTCGCGGGTCGTCTCGAGCTGCGCGCCCTTGCCGAGGATCATGTCGCGGTGCTTGGGCGGATTGACGTTGGCGTCGATCAGGAAGGCGTCCACCACTCGCTGGGGGGTGTTGAAGGCGTCGCCGTAGGCGGCGCCGATCGACTCGGTCAGGTTCACCGTGGGGTCGGTCCCGTAGATCGCGTGCAGGTCGTAGGCCGTGCTGAGGATCCGGCCGTTGGCGTTCACCCCGTCGGGGTTGCTGTGGCCGTAGAACGAGCGCTGATGCATGTCGCCCGTGTGCGCGCCGGCCGCCTCTCCCAGGAACTGGTTGTGGGTGAAGGGCGGCTTGGCGGGGTAGGCCGAGAAGTCGAGGCCCAGGCGCTGGCCGGTCGCGGTCGGGTCGCGGCGCGCCGCGTTCATGCGCTCCAGGATCTCCTGCTCGGCGCCGGTGGGGTCGCCGTAGTCGGCGACGCGCGCCAGGTCACCGGTGTAGGTGAAGGCGTTGTTGAGCCGGCCGCTCGTCCCGGCGGGGAGGGTCACCTCCACGTCCACACCGACCGCCGGCGCGTGGGGCGGGGTGCGGCAGGTGAGCTCGTTCGCCGAGATCACGGTCACGTCCGTCGCCAGCACGCCGTCGAAGGTCACCTGGGTGCCGGGGGCGTAGCCCTGTCCGGCGAGGCGCACCAGCGTGCCGCCGGTGCTGGGCCCGCTGTCGGGGGTGATCCCGGTCAGCAAGCTCGAGCCGGTGGTCGACCCGCCGGAAGTGCTCCCGCCGTTGCCCGTGGTCGAGCCCGGCGTCGCCGCATACGTCGGCTTGCCGTCCCGCTTCCCCGAGCTGCAACCGCACAGCGCCACCGCGCTCAAGGCCACGATCCCAATTGCTCTCACCTGAGGGCCTCCTTCCTGCCTTCCGACCGGCAGAGTGCAAGCGGAGGCCCGACCGGCGGGGAGTCATAAGCCGTGAGGCGGCAAGGTCGCTCAGCCGCGATTGCGGAGTCTTTTCTTTCGGGCGAATCGGGGCGGCACGGAGTGGAACCGGCCCGGCACGGATCGCGGCGAGGCTACGCGGCCTCCGCCTCCGCCGGCGCGTCGGCGCTCGGGGCGAGCGCCGCCAGGTACACCGAGCGCAGCTCGGCCACCGCCTCCTCGATCCGCTCCTCGCTCCACCCCTCCGAGGGGATCGGCGGGAGGATCCGCACCCGGACCGTGCCCGGGCGCGGCGCGATCCGTCCCGGCTGCAGGAGCAGGTGGCCGCCCTCGATCACCACCGGCACCACCGGGAGGCGGGCCCGGATCGCCAGGTGGAAGGGGCCCTTCTTGAAGGGCAGCAGCTCGCCGGTCGGGCTGCGGCGCCCCTCGGGGGCCACGCAGGCGCTGTAGCCCGCGCGCAGCAGCGCCTCGGTCCGGTCGAGCTCG
>JAWLGW010000660.1:0-4556 GCA_041690735.1 Planctomycetota bacterium | reverse complement strand
CCTCTCAGCCCGCGAAGCCGATCGACACCGCCACCAGGAGCTGCCCTCCGAAGTAGCACGGCAGCCCCCATAGCCGCTCCTCGACGCCCTTGCCGCCGAAGCGGTGACGGGCGATCGAGACGTCGGAGACCAGGAACAGGAGCAGCCCCGCCGCGGCGAGGGCGCTCCCTGCGTCGCGGCGCGCCAGCCAGGCGGCCACGGCGCTGACGGCGGCGGTCACCAGCGCCGCGCCGTACACGGTCACCGGGTAACGCAGCTTGCCCATGCCCGACCACACCGCGCGCAGGGTGAGGCCCAGGACCGTCAGCAGGACGGCCGCCACCAGCAGCGGCGGCCACCAGGCGGCGCCCGACTCCAGCGCCCGAGGCGCGAAGGCGGCGGTGTAGCTCAGGTGCCCGAGCAGGAACGCGCCCACGCCCACCGCCAGGCCACGGCGCTCCTTGCTGAGCAGCGCCAGGTCGCCGGCGAAGCCGAGCAGCAGGGCCACGCCCACCAGGGTGGCGTAGCGCAGGTCGGGCCGCGGTTGCAGGGCGGCGGTCCCCAGGAACAGCAGCGAGCAAAGGGGCTTGAGGACCCACTCCGCCTGCTTACGGCCGCTGCCGACCGCCCACAGCAGCGCTCCCACGGCGGCGGGCGCCAGGAGCAGCGGGATCCAGCGGAGCTCGAGGGGGTCGCTCATGGGGACGCCGAGGCGCTCCCCGGCCCTGCCTCGCCTGGGCCCGCTGCGAGGGCGGCGACCGGAGCTCGCTGGTCCCGTGATGACGCGCCGGGCTCGGCGCGCGGCCACTCCAGTGCGGGGCGGATCACCAGGCGCTAAGCCGGCGTCGCCAGGTCGAGCAGGGCCTCCCCCTCGGGGAGCGCCACGACCACCCGCACCCGCGTCGCGCCCTCCGCCGGCGGCGGCGCCACCTCGGGCGGCTCGGGCATGGCCCGGCGCCCCTTGCTGCCCAGCGCGCTGCAGGTCTGGCCCACGATCACGTTCACCAGCTCCTTCCCGGCGTCGAGCACCGTCTCCTCGACCGCGGCGGGCGGGGCCTCCTCCCCCACCGACCGCAGCAGCGCGCCCGCGACGTCGAGCAGCAGGGGCTCGGGGAGCGACAGGGTGTAGGTGAAGGGCGCCTCGCCCTTGACCTCCTGGCGGAAGCTGTGGTGCCCGGCCGGGGCGGGACCCGGATCACGCTGGGCGTCGCGCACCTTGGCCACCTTGAGGGCCATGCGCAGGAACATGCGCACCGTGAGCGCCACGGCGGTGTCGACCAGCGCCTCGCCCGCGGCCTCCAGCAGGAGCGAGCGCACCCGCTCGCCCGCCTGCTCCTGCTCCTGCTCGAACGCCTCCAGCAGGTCCTCGAGTTGGCGGGCCTCCAGCACCCCCAGCCGCACCAGCGCCTGGCCCAGGTAGACCCGCCGCTCGGCCTGCCCCGCCAGCAGCCGCTCCAGGTCCTGTTTGGCGAGGAAGCCCTTGCTGACGGCCAGCTCCCCGAACCGCTGATCGGTGCGCCGCTGCTCCTGGTGCACCTCGGCCACCTGGTCGGCGGTCAGCAGCCCCTCCTCCAGCGCCAGCTGCCCCAGCGGCAGGTTGTGCTCCCGCTGGTGAGCCACCGCCCGCTCGAGGTCGGCCGGGGAGACGTGACCCCCCGCGATCAGGTACTCGCCGAAGAACTGCACGCGGCTCGCCATGGAGACCTCCCGCCGGCGCCACCGGCCTCAGCGCCCATTGGACCGCGCCGACCGCGCAAGCACCACCCGAGGACGAGCGCGCCGCGACAGCCCCGACTCCGCGAGCCAGGGCGCCCCCGCCACAGCGACAGCCATCCCTCGATCCGGAGGAGGAGTCGTAAGCCGAGCCACCGCCCCTTCTCCAAAGGGGCAGAAAGCAGCCCCCCAAACCGGATCCCCGAGCCTTGTCGTGCGAGCTTTCTGCCTCTTTGGAGCTACACGCTCTCCCAGTAGGCGATCCGGATCGCGATCCCCAGCTCGTAGGAGAACACCAGCGTCCCCGTCTCCTTGGTGTCCATGCCGTTGCTGAAGGTGTAGGGGATCTCGAACCACCGTCCCCCCAGGGCGGTCACGATCGCCGTCAGCTCGGCCTCGGCGGCGGAGCCGGGGATGTAGGGGTCGTAGTCGTGCTGCAGGCGGCCGTCGAAGGGGAACACCTGCAGCTGCGACCAGTCCACCGCCTCGTAGGGGTCGTTCGCCCGCAGCGGCTCGGCGTGGATCTTTTGCAGGACCGCCATGACCCCGCTGGCCGCCGAGAACTCGCCGGCGTAGGCCCGCAGCACGAGCTTCTGAATGCTGGGGTCGGTGAACTTGGCGACGACCTCCTGGTCCCCGACGCGCTGGACGGCGTCCAGGAGGGACAGGCGGCGCTCGCCGAAGCCGGACTGCAACCGCTCGCCCGCGGCGTACGAGGCGATCCCGCCGCTGGAGGCGAACAGCACCTCGCGGAGCACGGCGCCGCTCACGTCGAGCTGATACACCGCCCGGCGCCGGGTGCCCTGCACCCCGGAGATCACGCCCGCAGCGCCGGCGTTGGTGACCGCGTACTCCACCTCCAGCCGACCGCCCGCGACGCTGGCCGAGCGCGAGGTCCAGGACACGCTCGACGAGCGCTCGCGCAGCTCCCGCCGGACGTGCAGGGCCCCGACCGAGTCCCGCTCGATCGTGAGGAACACGTCGACCTGCGACAGGAGCGTGGGGTACGAGGCCAGCAGGTAACGCCCCTCGAACCCGACCGGCGCCGTCGCGTCCGCCGGCGCCGGCAAGGTCGAGCTGCCGAGGGAGGGGGCGCCGCCCCCAGGCAGCGGCAGCCCGGCGCTGGTCCCCGGCGCCGACACCGAGGGTCCGGCGCCCACGGGTGAGCCGTTCAAGGCCCCCGGCGCCGACACGGCCGGACCGCTGCCCACGGGCGAGCCGTTCGGGGCGCCCGGCGCCGGCTGGATCACGACCATGGTGGTGACCGGCGCCCCGCCCGTGGTGGCGGGCGGGGTCGTCACGACCACGGCGCCGGGCGGCGCGGGTTGGGCGAGGGCGACGCCGGGGAAGGCCAGCGCCAGGAGGAGGGAGAGGGAGGTGCGCGTCATGGTGTGTTCGTCCCGTGAAGGGGGTTTGCCCCCCGGAACGCACAGCCCAGGCCGAAGCCGTAAAGCGCGATCGGCACAGGGCCGGGAACGGCCTGGGGCCCGAATGCGTCTCCGGCCTCCAGATCTGGGAAGAGAGCCCGGACCAGGACCCTTGCCCCAGAGGCCTGAGCCAGGAACAGAGAATATGAACATGAACCGGGAACGGGGAATGAAGTGGATCTCAGAGCGTCGGGATGCGCGGCGCGTTCGTTCCTGATCCCTCATTCATGTTCATACCCGCTGTTCGTCTCTCGTCCCTCGAGCCACCAGGCCGTACACCGTCGGCACCACCACCAGGGTGAAGGCGCTCGACACCACCAGCCCGAAGATCAGCGCCCAGGCCAGGCCCGAGAAGATCGGGTCGAGGGTGATCGGCCAGGCGGCCAGCAGGGCGGTCCCCGCCGTGAGCAGGATCGGCCGGGTGCGCAGGGCGCCGGCCTGGATCAGCGACTCGTTGAGCGGGATCCCCCGCCCCCGAGCCTCCTCGGCGAACTCGATCAGCAAGATCGCGTTGCGGGTGGCGATCCCCGCCAGGGCGATCATGCCGATCATGGCGGTCGCGGTGAAGTAGACCTTGTCGGCGTAGCCGCCCACCGTGTCGGTGGTCAGGAGGTTGAGCAGCCAGAACCCGGGCACGATCCCGATCACCGTCAGGGGGATCGCGATCAGCAGCACCAGCGGCATGAGGTAGCCGCCGGTCTGATACACCAGCAGCACGTAGATCCCGAACACCGCCACGCCGAAGGCGATCCCGAGGTCGCGGAAGGCGTCGAGGGTGATCTTCCACTCCCCTTCCCCGGCCCACTCCACCTCGAAGCCCGCCAGGGCCGGGTCGGCCTCGACCGCGGCCGACAGGCCGAGCACCGCCTCGGCCGGGGTGTCCCCCGCCGTCTCGCCGGTCACGTAGACCACCGGCCGCAGGTTCTTGTGGTGACGCGGCTGCTCGACGACGCCCTCCACCACTCGACCCACCTCGCGGATCGGGACCAGGGAGCCCTCGCCCGTGGGCAGGTACAGGCGCTCGAGGTCCTGCGTCGCCTGCCGCTCGGCCCGCGGCAGGCGCGCCACCACCTCGGTGGGCTGCACGTCGCGCGGCAGGCGCAGCGAGGTGAGCGCCTCGCCCGCGAAGGCCGCCCGCAAGTAGGCCGCCGCGTCCGCCTCGCTCACGCCGTGCAGCGCCGCCTTGGCCCGGTCCAGCTCGAACCGCACCTCGGCCTGGGGGGCGACGGTGGTGTCGTCCACGTCGACCACCCCCGGGTGAGCCTCGAACAGGGCCCGCACCCGCCCGGCGGCGGCGGTGAGGTCGGCGTACTCGTGGTACGGCCCTCCGTACACCTCGGCCACCACCGTGGCGAGCACCGGCGGCCCCGGCGGGATCTCGACCACCTTGAGGACCGCGCCGGTCCGCGCCGCGATCGCGTCCAGGGCCGGACGCAC
>JAWLGW010000659.1:0-4559 GCA_041690735.1 Planctomycetota bacterium | reverse complement strand
GAGAGGACGAGCAACTCACGCAGCGGCGCCGCCGCTGCGCAGGCACGCCCATTGCGCCGGCTGGTGCGCCGGCGGCGCGCTCGGGCAAACAGCCCGCAGCGCCCGCCAGCGCGAGCGACAACGCTGGGTGGGGAGAGACCGCCCCCGCGCGTCGGGGGCAGAGGAGAGTCCATGGATTCTGGAGCGCAGCGCAGCACGATCGTCCTGTCGGCCTTCCTGCTGGGGGCCTCGGCCCTGGCAGGGACCCTGTCCGCGGCGGAGAACGGCCACCCCGCGGCCAAGGCGACCGCCAAGACCGGGAACATCGCGTTGGTGAGCGGCCCCACCGTCAGCGGGCAGGAGGAGGGCGCCTGGGCGACGGTGCTCTCCAACACCATCAAGACGTCCTCGCAGAAGGACCTCTTGATCGGCGTGTCGCTCGAGTGCGGCCTGTTCACCGACACCACGGTCAAGAGCAAGGGCGGCACCAAGGACACCAGCAAGGCCGAGGCGATGGTGCAGGTCCGGGTGCTGGTCGACGGCCGCCCGGCCGAGCCCGGCAACGTGGTCTTCGCGCGGCGCATGCAGCAGCTCAGCGCCACCTTCCAGGGCCTCATCGACGGCGCCCTGTCGGTCGACCCGCTGACCGGCCAGGTCGTCATCGACGAGACCCTGCTCGAGCCCGAGGAGGTGCAGCTGATCCTCGAGACCATGGACGCCCAGGCCTTCCAGTTCGTGCTCGACGACGTGGGCACCGGCGTCCACACCGTCGAGGTCCAGGCCCGGATCGACCTCGGCGCCTCGGCTCAGGAGGGGCAGGCCGTGGCGAAGGCGACCGTGGGCAAGGGCTGCCTCACCGTGGAGGAGGTGCGCCTGATCAAGGGTGAGGACATCACCTTCTAGCGGGAGAGCAGCGCGAGCGAGCCTGCTGCAGCCAGCGGCGGGCTCGTTCGCCCACTCGAGCACAGGCTGACCCCGCCGCCGGTGGCGCGGTCGCCACGACCGCGCGCGCCACACGCGCGCGGTCGTGCGCCGCAGACGGCGCGCCGCGGCCGGGTGCAGCGGCGTCTTGTCCTGGAGTCGGCCCGGCTTACGTCGGGGGCTCGCCAGGCACGCAATATGTGCGGTGTCCGCTACGTGGCTCGCGATCCTGCGGGCCGCGAGAGGAGGTCACCGATCATGGCGCCACGCACGAAGACCCGACCCGGAGCTCCGCCCAGGCGTCCCGCCAACGAGGGCAAGCCGAACGTCGTCAACGACCTCGACCTCGACGCGCTCAACGAGACGGTGGAGGCGATCAAGGCCGACCCGTCGCGAGGGCTCTGCTCCTTCCAGGCCACCACCGCCTGGACCGGCGGCTTCAAGACCGAGTCGCGAATCGACGAGTGGAGCCTGGGCGGCCAGCGGATCCCCCAGGACTACGTGCTGAAGATCGACGAGCCGGGTGAGCTGCTGGGCGAGGACACCGCCGCCAACCCGCAGATGATCCTGCAGGCCGCCATGAACGCCTGCATGCTCAACACCTTCGTGGCCGCCGCCGCGATCATGGGCGTCGAGCTGGAGAGCGTGGAGCTCGAGAGCAGCGGCGACCTCGACCTGCGCGGCTTCCTGGGGATCGACGAGTCGGTCCCGGCCGGCTACCAGGAGATCGACATCACCGTGCGGGTGCGAGGCGACGGCACGTCCGAGCAGTATCAGAAGATGCTGGAGTTGGTGCAGCGGCAGTCGCCCAACTACTACACCCTCACGCGGCCGGTGCGGCTGAACATGAGGGTCGAGGAAGGCTAATCCCGGCGGCGACGGCCGAGCCAGAGCAGCACCGCCGCCATGACGGCGAGCTGCACCACGGGCGCCCCTTTAGGGAGCGTACCCTCGAAGAACCAGCGCCCGAGCAGCCACCCCAGCGCGAGGACCGTCAGGTAGAAGGCGCCGCGAACGAGCGCGTCCAGGCCGAGCTCGGCGAGCAGCCCCACGCCCTTACCGAGCCGATAGGCGAGGCGGGGGCCGCGCAGGCCCGGGGCGGGCGAAGGTGGCCGCGCCACCGGCCGCGGCGCCACGCGCCCCTCGCTGGTGCGCTCGTGCCCGCAGGCGGCGCAGGCGCCCTGCTCACCCCAGCAGTCGCGGTGGTGCCAGCTCATGCAGGCGTCGCAGGCGACCTTCACGTCGCCCTGCGACACCTCGTCGTGGCAATAGGGGCAGCGGGGGCGGGTGACCGAGACCTCGAGGCGCGCCACGAGGAGTGCCTATCCGTACACCCGCTCCCGGTCGAAGGCGCAGGCCTCGCCCCCCTGCTCGTACTCCCGGCACACCGCCGGGCGCCGCTCGTAGATCGCGCAGCCGAAGCGGCCGTTCGTCTCGACCAGGTTCACGCACCGCCCGTCGACCACCCGCATGAAGCACCGGTTGCCGCGGAACAGCGTCCGCTCACGCTGCTCGTCCTCGGTCAGCCGGGCGTGATCGGCGCCGGCCAGGGGCACGTGGCCGGGGGTGCGAGCAAAGCAGCAGGCCCCGCAGGCCTGGCAGTCGGAGGCGTCCACGCCGCTACGCTACCCCTCGGCGGCGCGATCTGGATCGACGGAGGTGTGGCCGCGGCGGGCCAGCCACCAGGCGCCCCAGGCGACCGCCGGCGGGCCGGCCTGCACCAGGGCGCCGCCCACGGCCTGCGGCGCCGAGGCGACCAGCACCACCCCCGCCCCGAACATGCAGGCGCAGCTGAACAGGGCGATCGCCTCCCCCGCCTCCCGGCGGCGGGGCGCCAGGGTGAGACCGATCGCGACCCCCAGGGCCAGGAACAGGTTGTAGAAGCCCTGGTTGAACGCCAGCAGCGCCATGGCCTGGGCGGTCGCCTGATCGGGCGCCCCGAAGGCGACGTACACGCGCGGGTCGAGGAACACCACGCTCTCGAGGAAGAAGAAGAACACGTGCAGGGCCGCCGCCAGGACCGCGGCCCCCTTCCACAGCGCGGTCACCGCGCGTCCTCCTGTTCGGCTGCCGGCGGGGCGGCCGCCGCCTCGACGGGCGGCTCCTCGCCCGCGCCCCCGGGCAGCCGCTCCAGCAGCCGCGCGCCCAGGCTCCGCGCCGACTCCACCGCCTCTCGCGCTCGCTCCGCCGAGACGGAGCGCTTGGCGGCCACCCACAGGTAGTGCAGCACCAGCCCGCGGATCAGGGCGGGGTCGTGGAACAGCGGCTTCGCCGGGCCCTTGGCGTCCCGTAGCTCGCGGGCCCGCTGCGCCACCCGCTCGGCCAGGAACTCCACCTCGGTCCCCTCGACCGCCTTCTCCAGCGAGGTGGCCGCCGCCTCCCACTCCCCGTTCGCCGCCTGGCGCTCGCCGGTGAGGAAGATCGCCAGCGGGTTGTCGGGCCACGCCCGCAGGGCACGCACCAGCTCGGCGTCGGCGGCGGCGTAGTCCTTCTCGTCGAGATACGCCGCCACCAGCACCAGGTGCAGCCCCGCCACCAGCTCGGCCCCGATCGACCCCACCTGCGAACTTTGAGCGGCCGCCTCCTGCAGCTCCAGCGCCGCCAGCCGCCGATAGCCGCCCAGCCGCAGGCCGATCCCGCGCAGCACGTGGAAGGCCGTGCGCTCGTACTCGTCGGCGAGCGCCGGGGGCGCGATCGCGGTCAGCTCGTACAGGGCCAGGCGGTCGCGGGCCAGCGCCAGGTAGGCGATCCCCAGCACCAGGTGCAGCTCGGCCGGCGGCGCCTGGGCGGCGCGCATCGTGGCGGCGATCGCCGCCCAGTCGGGCTCCCCCTGGGGCCCGTGGTCCTGCCCCGACAGCTGCTCCGCCAGGCGGCCGGCGAGGAGCGCTGCCTCCCGGGCCTGTTCGGGGAGCGCCTCCAGCCCCTTCTCCGCCGCCTGGTCCGCGGCCAGGGCCAGGCCCAGGAAGACCGCGGACAGGGCCGCCCCCCGCACACCGCGATAGGCGCGGGCGCGCATGCCGGTCAGGTCGCCGGTGAGCTCCGCCGCCTCGCGAGCCAGGGCCGCGTCCCCCTCCGAACGGTAGGCCAGGGCCTGGTCCTCGGGGACGGCGGTCGCTGCGGCCAGCGCCGTCGCCTGCCGAGCGGCGTGATCGGCGCGGTCGGCGGCCGCCTCCGCCGCCCCCGCGTCCTGCGCCGCCAGGGCGGAGCAGGCCTCGCCGCAGGCGGCCGACGCCACGGCCGCCGCCTCGGTGGCGCTGGCGTAGCGGGGCCCGCCATCGGGGCAGCCCGCGAGGAGCGGCGCGACCGCGACGAGCAAGGTCAGGCGAACGGACATGGAGCCTCCCGACGCCCTGACGTTCGCCGAAGGCGCCGCCGAGCACCAGGGGACTTGGGGGGAGTCCGGCCGAGGCCTGGTCTCGGACTCGGCCTCGGTCGGTCTCAGGCTTCCGCCAGGTGGCGGAATAGGCGGGCGCTAACTCCTGCTGCGACAAGAGCTCCCTCGCTGGCTCCGCGCTTGCGCGACGCTTCGTCGCACCGGAGGGAGCCATGAACCGCCTCACGTCGACCCGCACGCCCAGCCTGACCTGGAGCCTCGCGCTCCTCACCACCCCGCTGCTGGCCCCCTTCGTCGTCGCTGGCTGCGGCGGCGCTGGCACCCC
>JAWLGW010000658.1:0-4564 GCA_041690735.1 Planctomycetota bacterium | reverse complement strand
GGGCGGGCGGGTTACAGCACGGCGTTCAAGAACGCCATGAGCGCCGTGAACGCGCAGGTGGCGATCAGGATAGTCGCGGCGTCCAGCTCGCTCAGGGTCGTTCGCCCGCGCCGCGCGTCCTCGGCCCCCACCCACTGGCGCCCGTCCGGCCCCAGCTGTTCAGCCTCGCTGCGCGGCTCGGGCTGGCCGGGCGTCGCTCCGCTGGCGAACACGCGCTCCCGCACCGCCGCGATCTGCCCCAGGCTCAGGAATTGCTCGACGTGGACCACCGCGTCGGCCGCCGCGCGCGCGGCCTTGCGGTCGCCGCGGCGCTGAGCGTCGTCCAGCTCGAGCAGCGCCCGCTCGAGCATCGCCTCCCGATCGTTGGGGCGCCGCGCGTGGGAGCGCACGAAGGCGCGCGCCCTCTGCCGCAGCTGCTGGCGCACCGCGCGCACGGCGCGCGAGTCGCGGTGGCGGGCCACCTCGGCCAGCTGCTCCTCGTCGAGGGGGCGCTCGCAGCCGAACACCGTGCACCTGCCCAGCTCGCGCACGCACTCCACGTGGTGCGAGGTGGCGCACCCGGGGCAGGTGATCTGCGGCGCCGCCTCCTCCAGGAGGTCGTGGCAGTACGGGCACCGCTCGACGGTGCCCTCACGCAGGCGGGGGCGGCTCAGCTCCACGACCGCATTCTGGCAGGGCGCGCTGGGGCCGCCCACCCGTTGCCCCCAACGCCGCCCTGACGTGGGGCTGCGCTAGACTGAAGAGCGACAGCGCCTCCCGGCGACGGCGTCGGAGGGGCCATGACGACCCTCAGCCGAGGCCTGGCGCTTCCCCCTCAGCAGCTGAGCTTCGGGCAGCGAGCTGGAGACGGCCGACCCTTGAAGACCACCTACGAAGGCCTGGTGCTCGATCGCTTCCAGCGGGAAGCCATGGCCGCGATCGAGCGTGAGGAGGACGTGGTGGTGGCGGCGCCGACCGGCGCGGGCAAGACGCTGATCGCTCACTTCGCGATCGAGCGCGCCCTGGCCGCCGGCAAGCGCGCGGTCTACACCGCCCCGATCAAGGCGCTCAGCAACCAGAAGTTCCGCGACCTGTCCGAGGCGTTCCCGGGGCAGGTGGGGATCTCCACCGGCGACGTGTCGATCAACGCCAGCGCGCCGGTGGTGATCATGACCACCGAGATCTTCCGCAACACGATCTTCGAGGACCCCGAGCGGGTGCGGGAGATCGGGTGGGTGATCTTCGACGAGGTGCACTACCTCGACGACCCCGAGCGGGGCACGGTGTGGGAGGAGTCGCTGATCTTCGCGCCCCGGGGCGTGCGGGTGCTGGCCCTGTCGGCGACCGTCTCCAACCTCGACGAGTTCACCGACTGGATCCGCGAGGTCCGCTCCCACGAGGTGCGCACGGTCCTCGAGCAGACGCGGCCCGTCCCCCTGGACGTGTACGTGGTCTCGACCGAAGGCGCCGAGGTGGCGCGCCTCGACAAGATCCGCGCCATCAAGCTGAGCAAGGCGGCCTTCAAGGCCCGCGCCCGCCGCCGCATGCGCGACGTCCGCAGCTACTACGAGCAGGCGCAGGAGCGGCTGGTGGAGCGGGTCATGGCCCGCGACGAGCTGCCGCTGCTGTTCTTCCTCTTCTCGCGGGCGGCCTGCGAGCGGCTGGCGGTGGCCTGCAGCTTCCACGACCTCATGCCCTCCCCCGAGGCGGCGCGGGCGGCGCGGGCCGACTTCGACCGGCTGGCCGACGCCTTCGACCTCGACGCCAGCGACCCCGACATCGTGCAGGTGCGCGGCCTGCTCGAGCGGGGGATCGCCTACCACCACGCCGGGATCCTGCCGGCCCTCAAGGAGGTGGTGGAGCGCATGTTCACGGCGGGCCACGTGCGCCTGCTGTGCGCCACCGAGACCTTCGCCCTGGGCGTGAACATGCCCGCCCGCTCGGTCGCCTTCGAGGGGGTCACCCGCTGGGACGGCAAGGCGCGGGTGCCGCTGAAGACGCGCGAGTTCCAGCAGATGGCCGGGCGCGCCGGCCGGCGGGGGATCGACACCAGCGGCTCGGTGTACGTGACCTACGACCCCTTTCGGGACGACCCCCGCCAGATCCTGGCCACGGTCAACGGGCGGGTGGAGCCGGTCGAGAGCCAGTTCAACCTGTCGTACGGGACGCTGCTCAACCTGTACCAGCGGCTGGGAGACGACCTGTACGAGGCCTGCGCCCGCTCGTTCGCCAACTTCAAGGCGGAGCGCCGCGGCGGCGGCGCCGTCGGCGGCGGGGTGGTGCGGGGCCCGCGGCGCCAGGGAGCAGGTCGGGGCGCCCGCGAGGGCGGCGACGAGCGGAGGGACGAGGACCGGGGCGGCCGGACCCGCGACCGGCGGGAAGGCAACGGCGGCGACCGCCGTCACCGGCGCGGCTTCCGGCAGGGGCGGCGCGGGCGCCGGGCCCGCGAGCTGGAGCGGGCTGAGCGGGAGGGGCGGCCGCCGCCCCCACCCAAGGGAGGCCGCTACGAGACGATCGTCGACCAGGTGCGGATCAAGATGGGCATCCTGGCCGAGCTCGGCTACCTCGACGCTCGGGGCGCGGTCACCGATCGGGGCCGGTTCGCCATGCAGGTGTTCGGTCACGAGATGGAGCTGACCGAGCTGGTGTTCAGCGGCGCCTTCGACGGGCTCACCGCCGCGCAGATCGCGATCGTGGCCGCGGCGGTGGTGTTCGAGAGCCGCAAGAACACCTACTACGGGGGGCCCGACCCCAAGCACCTGGTGGGCAAGCAGACCTACCGCACCGCCCAGCGGGCGGTGGGCTCGCTGGTCGGGCTCGAGGAGCAGCGAGGGGTCCGGGCGCCCTGCAAGCTGCTCGACTGGAACCTCTCCGGCGTGGTGGGCGCCTGGCTGGACGGCGCCGAGTTCAGCGAGCTGCGGGACCTCACCGACGCCTCGGACGGCGACGTGGTGCGCGCCCTGCGCCAGACGATCCAGGCCCTGCGCCTGGCTCGCAAGCCGCTCTCCGCGCTCCGCCGCGGCGACCTGGCGAACAAGGTCAAGGCCGCGCAGCGCCTCCTCAAGCGCGGCCTGGTCGACGCCGAGTGGCAGCTGCGCAAGAGCGCCGAGCTCGAGGGCGAGGAGCCCGACTGGGAGGAGGAGGACAGCGCGGTCGAGGGCGAGGCCGAGAGCGAGAAGCGCGCCGCTGCGGAGCCCGCCGCGGCGCCCGCCGAGCAGGCGCGCACCGACCCCGACCCCGAGTGGGACCCCGGCTTCAGCGAGGGGATCCTGTAGCGGCGCGCCCGCGCCGCCAGGCGCGCCAGGCGCGCACGGCCGGCCAGGGATCGGCCAGGAACGCTTCGCGCGTCACGAATCCGCCGCGCGGCCCGTCCGGCTCGGAGGCCCGCAGCGCCTCCACCAGGAGCCACACACGCTCGGCGTCGTCGCAGTCGACCGGCAGCAGGTCGAGGAGGAGGGGCTGAGCCGAGCGATCTCCTGCCTGCGCCAGGGCTGCGACGGCCTTGGCCACCAGGGAGCCGAGGGTGATCGGCTGGCGCCCCACGAAGAGGGACCGCGGCTGGGCCCACACGCCCTCAGGTGTGCGCTCGAAGGGCGTCAGCGCCGCCACGAACTCCCGCAGGTGCGCGACCCCCACCTCGCGGCCGAGGCGCGCCAGCGCCAGGCTCAGCGCCACGCCGACGTGGCGCCAGGGGGCGCCCGGCCTCACGTCGGCGGCCCGCGGCAGCAGCGCTTCGATCCGCGGCGCGTGGGCCGCGGTCGCCACCCGAGCCAGGGTCTCCGCTGCGGCGACGCGGGCCAGCACCTCGGGATCGTCGACTACGGTGTCGGGGGACGACAGCGCCTCGACGGTCGGCCAGGCACGCTCCAGCGCCACGAGCAGCGCATGCGCGGCTTCCGGCGCGGGGACCCGCGCCAGCGCCGCCGCCGCGGCGCCCCACGTGTCGACGTCGTCGCAGGCGAGGGCGCTCACCAGCGCTGGGCCCGCCCGCGGATCGCCCAGCGCCTCCAGGGCCTGACCCAGGGCGACGGCGGGCGGCGCGCGCCAGCCGTGCCAGTCGCCGTCGAAGGGTAGCGGCTGGGAGCGCGCGAGCAGCCGCTGCAGGGCGCGGGCGAGGGCCGGCGCCGCCGCAGGAGCGCCGTGGCGGGCGAGCGCGCGCGCCGCTTCGCTGACCACGTCCCCCTCCTCGCTCTCCAGCAGCGGCTCCAGGACGCTGCGGCCCAGCGCCGCGTCGCGCGCGAGCAGCGCGCTTGCACGCCGCGCTACCTGACCGGTCGTGCCCTCGCGCACGGCCGCCGCCAGGAGCGGCGTGGCCTGCGGATCGTCAAGGGCGAGGAGGGCGTCGAGGGCCAGGTCCGCCACCAGCCCGCCGTCGGCGGCCTCCCGTCGCAGCGCGTGCCAGCCGGCGGGGCCGCATAGCGCCAGGGCCAGCACCGTCTCCCGGACCTGCTCGTAGGGCGCGCTGGTAGTGACCCGCTCGCGCAGCAGCCTCGCCCACCTCTCCGCCGCGTCGGCGGCGCTCGGCAGCCGGCGGGCGGCGGCCAGGGCTCGCTCGGCCCGGCCGAGCAGGTGATCCCAGGGCCGG
>JAWLGW010000657.1:0-4569 GCA_041690735.1 Planctomycetota bacterium | reverse complement strand
GGCAGCGCCTCTTCGGTTCGATCCTTTCGAATCAATCGACTAGACGGCGCACTTCACTGCCAGGACATTAGCCGGCGGCCGCGAGGTGGACGCGCCCCTCGAGGTCGAACCGGCCGCGCATGCGGGTTCGGGAGCACCGCTCGCCGTCGTGAACCCACACCTCGCCCACCTCGGCGAACCCGGCGGGCTGCCGGTGCGCCGTGCGCACGAGCAGCTCGACCTGCTCGGCCTCGGGCGCCGCCGCTCGCTGCCCTGCGGCGTTGCGGGCGCGCGCCAGCACCTCCTCGCGGCTCCAGCGCGTGTCGGGGACCGGCCCCGAAGGCGCCTGGACGGCCGCGCCGGGGAGGCGACGAGCCCCCGCCGTGCGCAGGTCGACGGCATCCAGCGCCGCCCTCGGGTCCGCCGCGGCCCGCACCAGGACGCTCGAGAGCTGCCCGACCAGCTCCTCGGCCAGGTCGGTCGGCACCCGGCTGGCGTCGAACACCGCGTCCACGCGCAGGCCGCCGTCGAGGTCGTGCAGCGTGAGGGTCAGGTCCCGGGCGGTCAGGGGATGGTCGGGCACCAGCGCCTGGAAGGGGCTCCGCTCGTCGCCGGTCTGCAGCAGCCCGCGCCAGTCCAGGGCCTGGAACGCCAACCGGAAGGGGGGGTCGTCGGACCGCCGCCCCAGGCCGACGAGCAGCTCGGGGAGGGGCAGCGCGGCGTGCGCCACGGCGGCCGCAGCGACCGTCGCCACACGCCGGGCCAGTTCGGCCAGGCTCTCGTCGCGCCGGACGTCCAGGCGCAGCGGGAGCGGGGCCCAGAAGCGGCCCACCGCCCCCTCAGGGCGCTCGATCGTCTCCGTCGACGTCAGCCCCACCAGCAGGTCGTCCCGACCGGTCCAGCGCCCGAGGATGGCCAGGTAGGCGGCCAGGACCACCGTCGTGGTGTCCACCTCCGCCCGCTTGGCGAGCGACTCGAGCGCCCGCCGCTCGGCGGCCGATAGCGAGCGCTTGACGTGCCCGCGTCGCGGCAGGCCGCGCCGTCCCCGGGTCAGCGGGAGGGTGAGCGGCTCCTCGGAGATCCCCTCCAAGCGAGCCCTCCAGTAGGCGAGCTCGGAGGAGCGCCGCTCCTCGACCGCGCGCCGGGCCGCGCGCGCCGCCTCCAGCGCGCTGGGGGCAGGGGCGAGGGTCGCGGCGGCCTGACCCTCCTCGTCGCCGGCCGCTTCGTACAGGTCCGGCAGCTCCCGGGCGATCGTGTGCAACGACTCGGGGTCCACCACCACCGGGTGGAAGCGCAGCTCGACCCGGTGCTCCCCCTGCCCCACCCGAATCAGCCGCGCCGACCAGGCAGGAGGCGTGTCCGGATCGAGCCGGGCCAGCGGCCCGTCCTCCCCGGTGGCGAGCACCGGCTTGGAGGGGACGAGGACCTGCCGCGGCCGACGCCCCGGCGGAGCGCTGACCCGGACGCGCAGCGCGTCGTGCCGCTCGGCCAGCGCCGACAGGGCGCTTCGCAGCCGCTCCACGTCGACGCCGCCCTCGACCCGGAAGCTGAGCCGCAGCGCGCCGGCGCCGGCGAGGTCGCGCCGCCACATGGCCCACGTGCCCTCCTGCCCCGGCAGCAGCGGCAGCCCGCGCCCGGCCGGCAGCGGCCGCCGGGACGTGTCGCGCCGGCGGCGGCCGACGAGCCGCCCGGTGGGCTGGGGGCGGTCGAGGTCGGGCAGCGCCCGCGCGAGGTCGCGCAGCACCGGGTGGCGGTACAGGACCGGCAACGGGAGCACCCGCCCCAGGCGCTGGCGGACGCGGTCGGCGAGCCGCGCCGCCGCGATCCCGTCGCCGCCCCGCTTGAAGAAGTGGTCGTCGCGCGCCACCGAGCCGGGCTCGAGGCGCAGGACCTCGAGCCACAGCGCCGCCAGCGCCCGCTCGTCCGGGGTCCGCAGCGCCTTGGGACCAGCGACCGGTCCGCTCGGGACGCGGGGGATCAGCTCCCCCTCCAGCGTCAGCCCCGTCGTCGGCAGCGCCGCCTGGTGCGCCTCGACCAGCTCCTCGGGCGCGGCAGCGCCGCTCAGGATCACCCGCTGCAGCCCCGCGAGCGGCGCCGTCTCGAGCTCGAGCAGCGGCGCGTAGGCCGCCGCCGTGGCGCACAGGTGGGTGACTCCTTCGCGCTCCACCGCCGCCGCCGCCGCCCACGGATCGCGGCGGTCCTCCTCGTCGAGCAACACCACCGCCGCGTCGCTGGCGAGGCACCAGGCGAGCGTCAGCAGCCCGTTCTCGGCGTCGAACCCGTCGAGGCACAGCACCCGCGCCGGCGGCTCGTCGAGCGCCGACAGACGGCCCGCGCAGGCCCGCAGCAGCTGGGCGTGAGTGAGGGGGGTGCCCCCCGCCGCTGCCACCAGGCAGGCAGGCTGCGCCGGGCTGACCTGCGGCGCCCGCACCCGCAGCGAGGCCTCGTCGCCGAACCACACCGCCGAGCGGCCCGCCATCTCGGTGTCGACGGCGACCACGCCACGGCGCCGGGCAGCCCACAGGCCGGGGCCGTCGCCCACGGCCGCCACCACGTCACACTCGGTCAGCAGCCGCATGCGCGGCGCCGCCGGGCCCGCCGGATCGATCGGCAGCGGCGCGCCGCCCGCCAGCCACACCCCCGCGATCCCTGCCAAGGCCTCGACCGGATCTTCGGCGCACACCGCCACCGCGGCGCCCGGCGCGAGCGAGCACTCGCGCTCCAGGGCGCTGGCGATCGCCCCGGCCGCCGCGATCAGGGCGCGGTTGTGCACCGCCCGCCCCCCAGGTCCCACGGCCGCCAGGCCGCGGGGCGCACGCCGCGCTCGAGCCAGGAGCACCTCGGGCAGCGGCGCCACCCGGCTCGGCTCGTCCGCGGCGGGGGAGGACCCTGCCCCCGCCTCGCGCTGCCCCATCTCGCGCTGAAACGAACCCGCCGCCGCCGGCAGCGACAGGGGGCTCGACCACACTCCACTCATGGCACCTCGCTCCCGGGCGCCGACCGCCCGGCTCATGAGCGGGCGACGCACCGAGCGTGCCGCGCCCGCTCGCGAGGAGGTTGCGCCCCTGGAGGCGCGGCAGGTGACGAGGTTCTCGCCGGCGGGGAGCGACCTGCTCCGGGTTCTTGCGAGGGAGGAGGGGAGGATTCCGCGCTGCCTCAGGCTCCAGGCTGTCGCCCGTACAGCCGCTCCACCAGGCGGAACAGGTCGCGCCAGTCGGTCGCCAGCTCGTAGGCGCCGGACCTCAGGACGCGGCGTCGGTTCTCCCGCCCGTGCTCGGGGTCCGCGAACACGATCACCGGCGGCCGCTCGCGCCAGCCGCTGACGACCTCCAGCAGCCGCACGGCGTCGGGCTGACCCGAGGCTCGGTAGCCGAAGCGGCTGATGATCAGCAGCGCGCCGCGATGGCGGTCGGCCACCAGGGCCTCGGGCCGGTCGAGCTGCTCCACCTCGACGTCGAGCTGCTGCAGGCGCTCGATCCCGTACCGGTTGCTCTCGACGTCGGGGTCGACCCACACGATCCGGGGCGCGGCGGCGGCGTCGGGCCGCAGGGTGGGGTCGTGCAGGATCGCCCGCAGCCGCCCCTCCACCGACGTGCGCCGGTGGATCGCCTCCAGCCAGCGGTCGAAGCCGCTGAAGTCGCCCCCCTCCACCGCGAAGGGCAAGATCTCGATCCCCTCGCAGCGGCGGAAGTAGTCCCGCCACTCAGGCCCCTTGTCCTGGTGGACGGCGTACCACACCGGCGGGGCGCCCGCGCTCGCGCGCCCCAGCAAGCTCAGCACCTCGGAGCGCAGCTCGTTGAGGTAGGCGTCGCTGAAGGAGACCCCCAGGAACAGCACGGTGCGGGTGGCGAGCAGCGCCCGCAGGAAGTCCGCGTAGCTGCGGTCGCCGTAGACGCGCCGCCGGTAGTCCTCGCGCCCCAGCACGATCGGGTTGAGGCCCGGCTCGCCGTTGGCGTCCCCATGGAGCTTGATCACCCGGCAGCGAGGCGCGAAGGCGGGGTCGCTCCAGTCGACCCGCTCCCACCACTGCAGCGGCGAGCGGAGCACCTCGCGGTACTGAGCCTCCGGATCGCCCCCCGGCAAGTACGGGTCGTAGTTGGTGGTCAGGATCGCGTCGAACGGCACCTCGCGCAGCAGGCGCGCGCGCCGCCGCACGACACCTTCCCCCTCCCCCCGGGGCAGGCAGCGGATCACCGCCTCCTCGAAGGCCCGCTCGTCGCCGCCCGCTTGCCGAATGTACTCGTCGCGCAGCAGCTGGCCGATCCCCTCGATGTCGAGGGAGCCGCGGGCCTGCCCCAGCCAGCCCAGGATCGGCCGCGCGCGCTCGGCGTCGTCGAGGCGTCGCGCCAGCTCCTCGAGCAGCTCCAGCCACGAGCGCACGGCGGGCGCCGTGAAGCCGCCGCCCACGAAGGCCACGCATCGCCCGGCGAGCAGCTCGTCGACCAGCGGCTGCGGGACGTCGTCGGGCGAGATCGGCTGCACGCGCGCCTCCCTTCTCGGCGGCCTCCCTCGATCTTGCCAGCCCCACGCAGTTGGCGAAGGGAGGGAGGTGGAGACCGGCGAGGGCCGAGCCGTCAGTCGGGATACGCC
>JAWLGW010000656.1:0-4569 GCA_041690735.1 Planctomycetota bacterium | reverse complement strand
CAGATGGATGTCCGCCTGGCGTATATCGAGATGCAACGTGCCAGCGAGCAGGTCGTCGCCACCGCCGCGACGCGGAAGCTGCAGGAGGAGACGCTGCGCAGCTTCCGCCCCGACGTGCTGGTGGGGTCGTCGTTTGGGGGGGCGGTGGTGCTCGAGCTGATGCGGCGGGGCGCATGGCAGGGGCCCACGCTCCTGCTGGCGCAGGCGGCGCGCAAGCTCGACGCCGACGCCCGGCTGCCGGAGGGCGCCACCGCGCTGGTGGTGCACGGCGCCCGCGATCAGGTGGTGCCGGTCGAGCACAGCCGGGCGCTCGCCGCCACCGGCGACCCGGCGCGGGTGCGCCTGCTCGAAGTGGACGACGACCACCGCCTGACCGCCAGCGTGGCCAGCGGTCGGCTCGACGCGTGGGTCCGGGAGGCGGTCGCCCTCGCGCGCCGCTAAGGACGCGTCCAGAAGCGCAGCCCGACTTACTCACCGCGGGCGCGGCGCAGCAGCGCCGCCAGGATCCCGGCGATGTTCCAGGCGTCGTCGACCCCGCGGTGGTGGGTGCCCTCCAGGGGCAGGCCCAGGCGCTCGAGGACCCCTGGCATGCCGGTCTCGTGGCGCAGCCCCAGGATCAAGGCGGCCAGGCTCTTGACGTTGAGGTGGGTGGGTCCGAAGGGGTAGGGCACCTCCTTGTCGGCGCACTCGCGCTCGAGCTGCCGGCGGTCGTAGTCGCCGTAGCTCGCCCACAGCCGGTCTCGCGCCGCGTACTCCCGCCGCAGCACGCTGCAGGCCTCGGCCAGGGTGGGGGCCTGGGCCACGTCCTGGGGGCGGATCGTGGTGAGCTGGGTGCAGAACGCGCTCACCTCGGAGCGCTGGGGGCGGACCCACAAGGTCCGGCGCTCGCGGCGCTCCAGCGTCTCGCCGTCCAGGACGCACAGGCCGATCTCGATCACCTCGTTGCTCTGCCCGGCGGGCGGAGGACCCGACCAGCAGGTCGCCTCGAGGTCCACCACCAGCACCGCGTCCAGGGACTTCGCCACGCCTCGCTCCCCTCTCTCTCCGGGTTCTTCGCTCCGCAGGTCAGGTAATATCGCCTCCCCATGATCGACATCTCCTACGCCGAGGTCGAGCCGCTCCTCGCCAGCGCCGTCCAGGAAGGGGAGGTGCTGCGCTGCACCTTCCGCTGCCCCGCGTCGGGCGAAGAGGCGGAGGGGCGGGCCCCCCTGATCAAGGGACGGACCCTCGAGGACGTGAGCACCGTGGAGGCGCCGGGCCTGCTCGACGGCCTGCGCGACGCCTTCGGCGCCCTGTTCGGCGGCGCGGTCGGCGGCCGCGGGCCGGGCGCCGGCACGGCCGAAGCGGACGCGCCCCAGTTCACCGAGAGCGAGCGCAAGGCGGCGGCGCTGGTCGCCTTCGACGGGGTCTCCTCGCGCTTCGTGCGCGACGGCGTCACCGGCCGCTGGCTGGCCGCCTCGGGCGCCGGGGACCTGCTGTCGGACTTCGCCCGCCAGCTCGGCATGGCGCCGATCCGCCGCGAACACGACCGCGCGATCGCCGCCCGCATCCTGGTGGAGGTGGCCCGGGCCGACGGGCAGGTGACCCCCACCGAGTGGAAGTTCCTGGCCCAGTTCGTGCCCGTCGAGGTGTCGTCGGTGGATGCCTGCATGGAGCTCCCCGCCCTCACCGCCGAGGACCTCGACCAGGCCTCGGGCGGCGCCGCCCGCGAGACCATGCTCATGCTGGCCTGGGCCCTGGCGTTCATCGACTCGGACCTCGACCTCGACGAGACCCATCAGCTGCTGACCTACGCCCGGGGCCTCAAGATCCCCGAGCCGCGCGCCTTCGAGCTGCGAGGCTACGCCCAGGAGCACCTGCTCGAGGAGGCCCTCCGCCTGGCGTATCGCCGGGGCAAGGTGAACGCCCCTCGCCGCGAGGAGGCCCGCGGCGTCGGCCGCCGGGTGGGCCTCGACGAGCCCACGATCGCGGCGGTGGAGGAGCGCCTGGAGCGCCGGCTCGGCCTGCGCTAAGGACGCGTCCAGGGCTGCTCGTCGGTCCTCGCCGCGGCTGGCTTGGTCACTCGTGGTCGTGGTCGACCACGACCACGAGCGCGAGCGCGACGTCGACAAGGACTGCTGGCTTCGTTCCTGGACGCCTCCTAAGGAGCGGCGGCCGCCTCCTCGGATCGTTCCCCGCGCCCCGTCTTGAACAGCACGAACAGGTAGGCCAGGGCCGGCAGGAGGAGCAGGCTGCCCAGGGCGACCGCCCACAGCAGCGGGCGCAGCACCGAGTCGGGGGCCTTGGCCGCCTCGACGCTCAAGGTCGGGGCGATCAGCAGCGGGACCTGCGACGCCGCCCAGCCGCCGATCACCGACGCCACCGCCAGCCCGGCGCCGAGGACCGCCCACCCGTAGCGCCGCCGCCACAGGGCCGCCAGCGACCCGACGCCGCCGACGGCCGACAGCAGCACCAGCGGCCAGCCCCGCTCCACCAGGCCTGCCCACAGGCGCGGCGCGCCGGCGCGCATGACCAGCAGCCCGCCCGCCGCGAGGACGCCCATGGCGATGGCCGCGCCGATCGCTCGACGGCGGCACAGCTCGGTCAGCTCGGGGTCCCCCTCCAGGGCCGCCTCTCGGGCCAGGTAGACCGCGGCCAGGTGGGCGCAGGTCGCGACCCCGAAGGCGCCGCAGAACAACGAGAAGGGGCTGATCCAGTCGCTCGCCACAGACCCCGTGAACCCGCCCTCGGCGGTCACCGGGAGCTGCCCCGAGGCGATCGCCCCCACTGAGGTGCCCAGAGCCAAGGGGGTCAGCGTCGAGGCGAAGGCGAACACCCCCTCCCAGCGCCGCCGCGAGCGGGCGTCCACGGCGTAGGAGCGGAAGGCGTAGGCCGAGCCGCGGAACACGATCCCGACCAGCGCCAGCAGGAGCGGCACCCACAGGGCCCGGCACAAGGCGGCGAAGGCCGGGGGGAAGGCGGTGAACAGCAGCACGATCACGAAGATCAGCCACACGTGGTTCGCCTCCCACACCGGGCCGATCGCCCGGTAGATCAGCGCTCGCTCCTTGCGCTCGGGCTTCCAGGCGGTGCCGAGCTCCCACACCCCGGCGCCGAAGTCGGCGCCGCCCAGGAGGGCGTACAAGATCAGCCCGACCAGCATGACCCCCAGGACCAGCGCCTCAGGCGCCATGGCTGCCCTCCTTCGGGGCGGCCTCGCCCGTCTCCACCTCACGCGGCGGAGCGAGGCTGCTCGGCTCCTGCAGCGGTCGCCGGGCGATCCCGACCAGGATCCCGATCAGCGCCGACGTCAGCAGGGCGTAGGTGGCGACCGAGAAGGCGAGCGCCCAGCCCACCCCCGGGGAGGCGGTGACGGCGTCGGCGGTGCGCATGAGGCCGTGCACCACCCACGGCTGGCGCCCCACCTCGGTCACGATCCAGCCCGCCTCCATGGCGACCACCGCCAGCGGTCCCGACGCGACCGCGGCCCACAGGAAGGCCCGGCTCCGCGGCAGCCGGCGGTGGCGCAGCAGGGTCCCCGCGGCCCACACCGCCAGCGCGACCAGGTACATCCCGCAGGCGACCATGAGTTGGAAGGCTTGATACACCGGCTGGAGCGGGGGGCGGTCGGCCGGCGCCACCTGATCGAGGCCTGCGACCTCCGCATCGAAGTCCTCGTGGGCCATGTACGAGAGGAGGCCCGGCACCTCGAGCGCCCAGCGGGTCGTCTCCGCCTCCTCGTCCACCCAGCCCCCCAGGCGCAGCGGCGCCCGCCGCTCGGTCCGGAACTGCCCCTTGAACGCCGCCAGCTTGGACGGCTGCGTCTTCGCGACCACCTTGGCCGCCCAGTCGCCGGCGAGGACCTGCAGGGGCGCCAGGGGCAGGGCGAGCGCCAGGGCCACGCCGAGCGCCCGCCGCTCGTACGCGCGATCGCGCCCGTGCAGGATCTGCCACGCGAACACCGTGGCGACCAGCAGCCCCGCCACCAGGTAGGCGGCGAGCAGCATGTGGACGGTCATGGCTCCCGTCGCCGGGTTGAGCATGGCCTCCCACGGCCGCACCTCGGTCACCCGCCCGTCCACCACCTCGAAGCCCCGCGGCGCGTGCATCCAGGCGTTGACCGACATGACGAAGAAGGCGGAGGCCGCCCCCGAGATCGCGATCGGGATCCCGGTCAGAAAGTGGACCTTGGGCGGCAGCCGGTCCCAGCCGTACAGATAGATCCCCACGAAGATCGCCTCCATGAAGAAGGCGAAGCCCTCCAGGCCGAAGGCGAACCCGAACACGCCGCTCCACCGCCCCATGAACTCGGGCCACAGCAGGCCCAGCTCGAAGGACAGCACCGTCCCCGAGACCGCGCCCACCGCGAACAGGACGGCGAAGCCCATGGACCACCGCCGCGCCATCTCTCGCCAGCCTCGGTCTCCGGTGCGCAGCCACATGCCCTCGGCGGCGAGCAGCAGCACCGGCAGGCCGATCCCCAGGCAGGAGAACACGATGTGGAAGGCGAGGCTGAGCGCCATCATGACGCGCGCCGACATCAGTTCGCTCACGGGCCTCCTAGGGCGAACCTGGTCGCCTTCGTCCACC
>JAWLGW010000655.1:0-4576 GCA_041690735.1 Planctomycetota bacterium | reverse complement strand
ACCTGTTCTGGACCCTCGCCCTGGGCCTGGTGTGCGGCGCCGGGGCCTACAAGCTGGCCGTCCTGCTGTTCCTGGTCATCGGCGTGGTGGCGATCGCCGTGGAGCGCCTGCAGCTCCTGTCGGGCAGCACCAACAAGTACGTGGTGATCCTGTCCCTCGTCCGGGACGCGGCCAGCGCCGAGGCGCCCACCTTCCTCCCCTTGGGGGCCCAGCTCAAGTCGAGCGTGTTCCACAAGCCCGGCGAGGTGGAGGAGCGCACCTACCTGGTCGACTTCCCCGACGAGGCGGTCCTGGAGCGCTTCCAGCAGCAGGCGCGGGCCGCGGAGCACGTCCGCGGCTATCAGGTCCTCTCCCCCGAGGACGCGATCCTCGGCTAATGGCGACCGCGCGCAAGGCCTGGATCTACGGCGGCCTCCTGGCCCTGGGCTGGCTCGCCCTGCTGGTGTTCGCCACCTCGCCGCGCGAGGGTCCGCCGGTCCCGCCGGGCGCCGCGGTCCTCGATCTGCGCCTGTCCGCCAAGGGCTACGTGCAGCTGCAGGCGCTGCTCCAGCAGGCGCGCACGACGCGCCGCCGCCCCGACGACTGGGTCGCCGGCACGCTCCACACCGAGGAGGGCGCCGCCCGCTGCCGGGTCCGCCTGCGCGGCGATCAAGAGGCCCACTGGAAGAAGCGGAAGTTCTCGCTGCGGGTCAAGCTGCGCGGCGCGAGCACCTTCCGCGGCTGCGACGAGTTCAACCTCATCGTCCCCTGGGACCGCAACTACTTCTCCGAAATGTACGCCGAGTGGTGGAACCGCCGGTTCGGGCTCGTTCCTTGCGCCAGCGATCTGGTGTGGCTGCGCATCAACGGGCGCGCCCTCGGCTACTACGCCTTCGTGGAAGAGCTGGGCGAAGCGCAGCTCGAGCGGAACGGGCTGCCGTTCGCGCCGGTGTTCAAGGGCTCCCGCCGCGGCCACCTGCAGGACGAGCGAGTCCCCTGGCACGAGTCGGTCGTGTACAGCCTCCCCTTCTTCCACGCCAAGGCCTCCGACGCGCCGCTCCACGACGAGGTGGCCCATCTGTTGACGACCGTCTTCCGGGAGCTGCGGCAGGTCGACGCGACGATGACCGCGGCGTCCTACCGGCGCCTGGCTCATCTCCTCGACCTCGAGCGCTGGGCCGCCTACGCCGCCGTGTCCCGCGTCCTCGGCCCCCACGCCGAGTCGCCGCACAACGTCACCGTGTATTTCAACTCCGCCACCGGGCTGTTCGAGCCGGTCCTCCTGGACCCGTTCGCGGTCGAGGAGCTGGAGGTCGAGGACATCGACCGCGGCTTCGCCGCGTCGTTCAACGTGTTCAACCGCGAGCTCCTCTCGACCCCGAGCTTCTTCGCGCTGCGCAAGGAGGCGCTGCGGGAGGTGGTCGCGGCCAAGGACGAGGCGCTGGCCCGCTACCAGCAGTTCGCGCCCTGGATCCGCTACCTGGCGGAGGACCCCCTCCTCGACCTCGACGACCCCGAGTGGCCCAGCGAGCCTCGCCGCCGGTGGGCGCCCCTCGAGGGCTTGCGGAGCACCTCGCAAGGCAAGTACGCCGCGCGCTTGCGGGTGCTCGAGGACTACCTGACGCGCGACGTTCGGCCGCGGCCGATCGAGCGCCATCACGGCCGCACCCAGCCCATCGCCCACCTCGAGGTGACGGTCCTGCCCGCAGGGCGCACGACCCTGGCGCTGCGAGGAGACCCGGGCGTGGAGGGTTCGATCCAGCTGACGGAGCTGACGGTGACCGGCCCCGGGGCCAGCTCCGTCAGGGCGGCGCCGGCCCCCGACCGCCAGGAAGGGCGCGACCGCCGCTGGACGCTGCAGTGGAACGCCGGCCCCGCGGTGGAGGCAGGTGCCGAGCGCACGATCGACCTGACAGGCTTCGACCCCGACCGCCACCAGCTCGTCCCCCGGGTGCGCGCCGGTGCGCGCGAGCCGCCTGTGTTCCTCGCCCGCTCGGACGCGCGCCGCATGGCCCTCGACTTCCTCGACCGGCCGGTGGAGGAGCTGATCCGGGCCGCCTCTGACCTCTCCTTCCGCCTCGAGCCCGACCGGATCGTGGTCCCGCCCGGCGAGTACGTGGTCCGCGCGCCGCTGGTGCTGCCCCGCGAGCGGCGGCTGGTCCTCGAGGCGGGCGTGCGGATCCGCTTCGCCCCAGAGGCCTCGCTGATCAGCTACGGCCCCCTCACGGTGGCGGGCACCGCCGAGGCCCCGGTCGTCCTCGACGCCCTCGACCCTGGCCGCGGGTGGGGGGTCGTCGCCGTGCTGGCCACCAACGCCCGGGCTGCCCCTGAGGAGGCTCCGCGTCGCAGCGAGGTGCGCCACCTGATCTACGCTCGCTCTCGCGGCGCCACCCTCAACGGGATCCACTACACCGGCGGCCTGTCCTTCTTCTACTCCGACGTCTCGATCGAGCGCTCCCTGTTCCTCGACGCCGGCGAGGACGACGCCCTCAACGTCAAGCGGGCTAGCGTCTCGATCCGCGACTGCCTGTTCTACGGCAGCCCCTCCGACGCCATGGACCTCGACTGGTGCGGGGGCGAGGTCCGCGGGTGCCTGATCGTGGGCAGCGGCGGGGACGGGATCGACCTCAGCGGGGCCGAGGACCTCACCCTCGCCGGCAACGCCGTCCTGGGCGCCGCCGACAAGGGAGTCAGCGTGGGCGAGGCCTCCCGCCCAGTGGTGGAGGACAACCTGCTGGTCGCCTGCCTCACGGGGATCGCCAGCAAGGACCGCTCGCTCACCGCCTCGCGGCGCAACGCCCTGATCGCCTGCGGCCACGCCTTCCGCGCCTATCAGAAGAAGTCGATCTTCGGCCCCGCTCGCCTCGAGTCACACGGCGACCTGGTGGCGGACTGCGGCGCCCGGGACGCCGCCCAGGACCGCTCGCAGGTCGAGGTCCGCGACCCGGCCCCGGCGCAGCCCGACCTCGTCGCGCCGGCCCGCCGCCTGGCGGCTGCCCTGGCCGGGAAGGCACCCGCCGCCGAGGTGCATCGCCGGACGCTGGACCTGCTCGGGGCCCGCGGCGACGCGAGCTGGGATCGGTCGGCGTGGGTCTGCAGCGAGGAGGCCTGGTCGTGGACCCGATAGCCCGCCGCGAGGTGAAGTACTGCCTGCCGGCGGCCCGCGTCCCCGCGCTGCGGGCGGACCTCTCCCGCCTGCTGGCCCCCGACGCGCACGGGGAGCCGGGCGTGGGGTACGCGGTCCGCAGCGTCTACTTCGAGAGCGGCGAGCTGCGGGTGCTGCGCGAGAAGCTGGGGGGGCTGCTCGATCGGGTCAAGCTGCGGGTGCGAGGCTACCCCCCCCTGACGCCCGAGGACCGGCTGACCCTGGAGCTCAAGCGCAAGCACGGCGACTGGATCGTCAAGGAGCGCGCCCCCTGCTCCGCCGAGGAGCTCGACCTGCTGCTGGCGGGCCGGTGCGGCGAGCTCCTGGCGCGGCGCCCCGGCGACCCGGTCGTGCGCCGGTTCGTGGCCGCCAAGGCGACGCTGGGCGCCGCGCTCCCCCTGCAGGTCGAGTACCGGCGGGAGGCCTTCCTCCTGCCGGCGCCCGGGGTGTACCTGCGCGCCACGATCGATCGGGAGCTGCGCTACAGCGTCCGCCCCGCCATGGCCGCCGAGGGCCCGGTGGGGCAGCCCTTCGCGCACGGACAGGCGATCCTGGAGATCAAGACCAGCGGCCCCCCGCCCAGCTGGCTGCCCACCCTGCTGCGGCGCCACGGGCTCGACCCCCGCACGCTGTCGAAGTTCGCCGGCGCGGCGCTCAAGAGCTACGCCCGGGTGGACTGACCGACTACAGCGGACCGCGGAGCTGCAGCAGCAGGAACCACACCGCGAAGGCCTGCGCGATCGCCAGGATCAGGCCTACCAGCAGCGGGAGCAGCACCGGCGCCGGGCGCGCCCCCGCCTCGCGCGCCGCCACGCCGCTCGCGTGCTGGGCGCGGGTGAAGTAGGCGGCGAAGGCGAGCGGCACCGCCAGCAGCGCGCCCAGCGCCACCGGACGCGGGATCGCGTCGCCGGCGAGGAGCGCCAGGCCGAGGAAGCTGGCCCCCACGGCCAGGTACCCCAGGATCCCCAGGACCTGCAGCCGGCGGCCGCGCGCGGGGTCGCCCAGGGCCGTCACGTTCTGACCGGCCAGGATCCCGGACAGGTAGAACTGGACGCCGGCCAGGAACACGGCCCAGCTGGGGTACAGGCGCACGTGGCGGGTGGCGTTGCCGACCCGCCGCAGCTTGATCCGCCGCAGCGCCTCGGCCACCTCGCGCTGCTCGTCGCGCGTCAACACGCCCGCCTGGACCGGCGGGGGCAGGTCCCCCCGGACCCGGGACCGGGTCAGCACCACCAGCGACTGGCACCCGGCGCAGCGGATCGAGTCTCCGATGCGCTTGCCGGCCAGGTCGCCCTTCAGCTCGGTGGCCCGCTCGCAGCTGGGGCAGGTGACGCGGGGGGACAGCTCGGTGGGGGTCGCGGCGGCGCTCATGCGGAAGACTTTACCCCCTGAGCGCGGGACCGACCACAAACGAGCCGAGCTCGACTTCGTCCTCGACCAGCAGCACCCCCG
>JAWLGW010000654.1:0-4598 GCA_041690735.1 Planctomycetota bacterium | reverse complement strand
GATCAGCGCCTGCCTCCTCGGCGAGCGGGTGCGCTACGACGGCCAGGACAGGCGCGCGGCGCTGGCCGAGCGGCTGGCGACCTGGGTCGAGTGGGCGCCCCTGTGCCCCGAGGTCGAGGCGGGCATGGGCGTGCCGCGGGAGCCCGTCGACCTGTACGCCGAGGTCGGCGGCGTCCGCCTGCGCGGCCGGAGCGGCCGCGACTGGACCCAGTCGCTGGGGGAGGCGTCGCTGCGGCGCCTGGACGCGCTGGGCGACCTGGCGGGGTTCGTGCTCAAGAGCCGCTCGCCCTCCTGCGGCCTCCGCGGCGTGCCGGTGTGGGCGGAGCGCGAGCGGCGGGAGCGCGCGCGCTCGGGGCCCGGCGCCTTCGCCGCGGCGCTGCGGTTCGCCCGCCCCGGCCTGCCGGTGGCGCAAGAGGACGACCTGCTCGACCCGGTGCTGCGGGCGGAGTTCCTCGAGCGCGCCTTCGCCCGGACTCGGTTGGCGGCGGCCGAGACGGGGGGCGACCTGCGCGCCTGGTGGCGGGCCTATCGCTGGACGCTGAGCCTGCGAGCCCCGCCCGAGCGGGGGACAGCGCCGCCGGCCGCGGACTTGCCGGGCCGGGCTCGCGCCGCCCTGGCCCGGCCCGCGGACCCCCTCCGCACCCGCCGCCGCGCCGAGCGCCTGGCGGTCCGGCTGGGCCCCACCCTCCCGCCGGACGCGCGGGAGGCGCTAACCCGCGCCCTCGACGAGTGCTCGCCGGCGGGGCCCTGGCAGGCCCGGCTGCTCCTGGGCGCGCACGCGCCGCCGCCCCTGGCAGCCTCCGCCTGGTTGCGCCCGTTCCCCCCGGGGACGGTCCCGGAGCTCCTCCCGCAACCCGCTGAGGGGAACTGAGTTGAGCGCCAGCGACCCCCTCGTGAATCAGGGGGAACCGCCGCCTCCCGCCGCGGGTGAGCGGGCAGAGGGGAGCCCCTCCATGATCGGCGGCAGGGTCGCGTGCACCGACGAGCAGCTCATGACGAGCTGCCAGGGGGCGCCCGACGACCAGGCGCGCCAGCTCGTGGGAGAGCTGGCGCGCCGCCACCTGGAGCGGCTCACGCAGTTCATCTACGGGCTGACCGGCGACACGACCGGGGCCCTCGACCTGGCCCAGGAGGCCTTCGTCCGCGTCTACCGGCACCGCGACCGCTACCGGGACGTCGGACGCTTCACCCCGTGGCTGTACACCATCGCGCGCAACCTGGCCCTCAACGAGCTCCGCGACCGCAAGCACCGGCCGCGCCCGCTGCCGGCCCCCTCGGGGACGGTGGAGTCGGGGGAGCACGACCCGCTGGCGCGGCTGGCGATCAGCCGCGAGACCCCCGAGGACGCGGCGGCGGCCCGCGACCTGCGGGCGCTGGTGCGGCGCGAGGTGGCGGCGCTCCCCGATCGCTACCGGGCCGGGGTGGTCCTGTGCGACCTCGAGGAGCGGAGCTACGCGGAGGCGGCCGAGCTGCTCGACGTGCCGATCGGCACGGTTCGCTCGCGGCTGTTCCGGGGCCGCGAGCGCCTCGAGCAGCAGCTGCGGCGGGTGCTGGGGTGAGGGGGCGCTCGTGAGCGACGCCTGCGCGCCCTTCCGTGAGCTCCTCTCGGCCCAGCTCGACCTGCCCCTCGAGCCCGCCGCGGAGGAGGCCCTCCTGGCGCACCTGGTCCGCTGCTCCGCCTGCGCCACGTTCCGCCGCCGCCTGGGCCGCACCGTGGAGGCGGTCCAGGCCCTGCGGGCGGAGCCGCTCGTGCCGGTGGACCTCGACGACGCGCTGACCGCCCTGGAGGCGCGGCTGGCGGCCGAGGCGCCGGCCGCCTGTCAGGCGGCGCGCGAGCGGCTGTCGGCGCGGATCGATCACCAGCTCGGCCCCGAGGAGGCGGCGCCCCTCGCGGCGCACCTGGCCGAGTGCGCCGCCTGCGCCGCCTTCGCGACCCGCCTCGGCCGGACGGTGGCGGCGGTGCGCGCCGCCCGACCGCTGGTCGTCGTCCCCCCAGGGGCCCTGGCCGAGCTCACCCGGCGGCTCACCGGCGCGAGCGCAGGCGCGCGCCTCCTCCGCTGGCCCGGCGCGCAGGCGCTCGCCCCCCGCCTGGCCCGCCTGGCGGCCGCCGCGGCCGTGCTGGCGCTGGCGGGCTACCTGGCGGCGACCCGCTTCCCCGCCCTCCTCGAGCGGGTGGCCCGCCACGAGGCGCCCCGCCCCGAGGTGAAGCTCCAGCCGCCGAGCCCGTCCGCGACGCCCGACCCGGCGTCGCCCGACCCGGCGCCCGGCCCGCCCCCCGCCGAGGCGCCCCCTCCCCCGCCGGAGGTCGACCTCCCTCCCGCTCCGCCCGCGGCGGGCCCGGTCCCGCCGCCGGAAGAGGTCCCTGCCGAGGCGCTGCAGCCCGAGTCGCCGGCCGAGCCGACGCCGCCCGAGGCGCCGACGCCGCCCGCCAAGGCGCCGGCCGGGACCGAGTCGCGCGAGCCGGCCCCAGCGCCCGAGGCCGCGCCCGCGCTGGCCCTCGCCGACCTGCAGCGGTTGATCGCGCGGATCGAGTCGACCGCCCTCCCGGCGCAGGAGCGGGCCGCTCTGGTGGAGTCGCTGGGGCAGCCGCAGCACGAGGCCGACCTGACCTATGCCTTCCTGCGAGGCGTGCTGGAGCGGGGCGCCCTCGATCGGTTCCCCCTCCCCGACGCCAGCCGCCGGGCGGCCTTCCTCGCCCTGGGACGCCTCGACACCCCGCGGGCGGTGAGCGCGCTCCTGCGGGCGCCCCTGCGCCCCGAACGCCGCGATCACGACGAGGCGGCGCTGCTGGCGGCGCTGGAGCGCCTGCAGCGGGACGAGGCGGTCCGCGCCCTCAGCCGCGCCCTGGGCGCGCGCGGGCTGAGCGACGCGCACCGCTGGCTGGCGGTGGCGGCCCTGGAGCGGCTGGCGCGGCCGGCGGCGGCCGAGGGGCTGCTGGCCCTGTTCGCCGGCCGCGGGGAGCCGGCGCCGCTGCGCCGCGCCGCGGGGCGCGCCCTCGGCTGGAGCGGCGACCCCGCCGCCCTCGACCCGCTGCGCCAGGGCCTAACTGATCGCCGGGCGCTGATCCGTCAGGGGGCGGCCTGGGGCCTGGGGGCCCTGGCGGGCCGGCGGCCCGACCAGGCCCCGGCCTGCGTCGCCGCCCTCGAGGAGGTCGCGGCGCGGCGCCGCGAGCCCGATGCGGTGGTGGAGGCCGCGGTCACGGCGCTCGGCCGCACCCGCCACCGCGCCGCCGTGCCGCCGCTGATCGCGCGCCTCGAGCCGGCGGAGGGGCGGCGGGCGGTGCGCCTGGCCGCGCACCGCTCCCTGTGCCAGCTCGCCGGGCGCGAGCCGCGCGGGGTGGGCACCGCCGCCGCCTGGCGAACCTGGTGGGAGGGACGGCAGCCGGCGGGCGAGGCCAGCGGGCGCGTGCGCCGGGCGGGGACCTTCCGGGGGGCGGCCGCCGCCTCCACCGGGGTGGTGTTCGTGGTGGACCTGTCCGGCTCCATGGACGCCAAGCGCGCCCTGGCCGAGTTCGAGCTGGAGCAGGCGCTGCGCCTGTGCCCGAGCGACGTGAGCTTCGCGGTGGTGGTGTTCGGCGACGGGCCCAAGCTCCTGTGGCCCGACCGGCGCCTGGTCCCGGCGACGCCCGCCGCCAAGCAGGAGGCCCTCGAGCGCCTGGCCCGCCAGCCGGTGTGGACGGGCGCTCAGACCGGGCTGGCGCGCGGGCTCGAGGAGGCGCTGGCCCACCTCGAGGCGGACGCGGTCTACCTGCTCAGCGACGGGCAGCTCGACCCGGCAGAGGGCGCGGCCGCCCGGCACGCCGTGCGGCGCGCCAACGCGGCGCGCGAGCGGCCGGCGCGCTTGCACGCGATCCACCTGCGGGACGCCGGCGGCTCGGTCCGCCTCGACCCGGCCGCGCCCGCGGCGGACGACCCCCCCGACGTGGACCTCATGCGCCGCCTGGCCTGGGAGAACGACGGCACCTACGCCCACAACTAACTGAGGGGCCGCCGCCCGCTCAGCGAGGTCGCGTGTGGCGCAGCCACCGCTCCTCGAAGGTCTCGCTGAACCTCCGCCGCACCCGCACCACCTCGCCGCCCGCTGTCTCGACCTCCGCCGCGGCCTCGCCGAAGGGGCCGCGGATCGCGAAGGTGTACCGGGCCGTCGCCCCCTCCAGGCGGTAGTGGCGCGGCACCCGGGCCACCGTCAGGGGCTCGCCCAGCAGGGCCGGGAAGCTGCGGTCGGCCAGCAGCCGGGCTCGGGCGGGGCCGTAGCCGGGGGAGCGGAGCACCGCCGCCAAGGGGACGCCCCACAGCACGCCCACCACCAGGCCGATCGCCAGCGACACCGCCACGCCGGTCCGGATCGCGCGCATGGACCACCGGCTGAGCCGGTACCGCAAGGTGAGCGGAGGCTCCCACAGGGCGTCGGCCGCGAGCTCCTCGGGGGTGGCGTAGCGGGCGACCGGCGCCCGGACCACCACCACGCAGCGCGGCCGGGGGCCGTCGCTCACAGCCCCTCGAACTCCTTGAGGATGTCCTCGGCCGTCTGCCCCGGCGGCGGCGGAAGGTCCGGCGGCGCCGCGGCGCCGCCCGCCCCGGCGGCCTCGTGCGCCAGGG
>JAWLGW010000653.1:0-4599 GCA_041690735.1 Planctomycetota bacterium | reverse complement strand
CACCCCCAGCGCCAGCGCGGTGAACAGGGGCAGCCCGAGCTCGGCCAGCAGCTCGAGGTAGTCGTTGTGGGCGTGGGTGAGGGTCATGTGCGAGGGCACGGGCACGGTGCGGAAGGTGGGGAACACCGCCTCGAACCCGCCGGCGCCAAAGCCCGTGAGGGGGAAGCTCGCCGCCAGGCGCAGGGTGTCGATCGCGAACGACCACCGGTTGGCGGTCGAGGGGCCCCACTCGTCGGTCAGGCGCAGGAAGCGCGCCATGAGCTGCTCGACCCCGATCGCGCCCACCCACAGCACGGCCCCGCCGAGTCCGAGCAGGACCAGCAGCCCCCCGCGCCGCCGCCTGCTGTGCCCCGTCTGCCCCGACAGGGCCAGCGCCAGCGCGCCCACGCCCACCAGCGTCGCCAGCACCCCGCCCCGCGACAGGGTGGCGGCCAGGCCCACCGCCATGAGCAGCCCCGCGAACAAGAACAGCAGCCGCTGCGGCGTCGAAGGCTCGGTGAGGAGCGCCGTCAGCCGCAGGCGCAGCGAGCCCACCGGGGCCGGCCGGGCCCGCGGCACCAGGGCCGCCAGCCCAAGCGCCACCGGGATCGCCATGCCCAGCAGCCCCGCCAGGTGGGTCGAGCTGACGTACGTCCCAGACGCCCGCGCCCCGGCGCTGGGCGTCGCCACCCCCAGGATCGCGCTCTCGCCGTGGTACACCCGGTACAGCCCGTACAGCGTCTCGAGCGCGCCCACCGCCACCAGCACCACCAGCAGCGCCCGCCCGTGCCCGCCCCGCCCCAGCCGGGCCGCCACCAGGAACGCGAGCAGGTACCCGCTCCCCTTGAGGAGCGCGTCCAGGGTCCCCGGCAGATCCAGCGTCACCGGCCGCCAGGCGCCGGCCCCGTACTCGGGGAGCGTCCCCACCAGCAGCCGGTCGGCGGTGGGCGAGACCAGCTCGATCAGCGCCGGCGGCAGCGGCAGCACCTGCAGCAGCACCCCGGCCCCCAGCAGCGCCGCGGCGGCCACCACCGGGGCCTGCTCGACCACCACCCCGCCCCGCCGCAGCTCGGGCGCCAGGCCCACGATCCACAGCCCGGCCAGCGCCACCACCAGCGCGCCCCAGGCCCAGGGCTGCACCCCGGCGAAGGCGACGGTCGCGCCCACCAGCACCGCCGCCAGGCCGCCGAGCTGCGTCGCCTCGCGCACCCCCAGCACGCCCGCCCCGAGCACGCCGGGGGGCGTCCGGGCGCGCGGCGAACCAGAGCGGCGAGGGAGGGAGCGGGCGGTCACGGCCCTCCGCGCTCAGCCCAGCCCAGGACCATTGCCCGATCCATGCCCCGACCCGTGCCCGTTGCGCCGCCGGGTGCCGTACGAATAGGAGCTGTAGCCGTAGCCGTAGCCATAGCCGTAGCCGTAGCCCCGCCCGTAGCTGCGCGAGGGCACGTCGACGTTGTTGAGGACCACGCCCACCACCCGGGCCTCGACCGAGGCCAGGTGCTCGATCCCCTGCCGCGCCAGGGCCCCCGGCGTCACGTAGGCCCGGCACACGAACAGCACGTTGCGGGCATGAGTGGCGAGGATCGTGGGGTCCGCCAGGAAGGTGGGCGGCGCGTCCAGCAGCACCCAGTCGTAGCGCCCCTCGCAGGCCTGCAGCAGGGCGTCCATGCGCTCGCTGTTGAGGAGGTCGGCGGGGTTGGGCGGGCTCGGCCCCCGCGGCAGCACCGCCAGCCCCTCCACCTCGGGCGCCGCCTGCACCAGCGCGTCGAGGTCCTCGAGCGGCCGCTCGCCCGCCAGCAGGTCCGACAGCCCGTGGTCGTTGGTGAGCCCAAAGATCGGGTGCAGCCGCCCCTTGCGCAGGTCCGCGTCGACCAGCAGCACCCGCTTGCCGAGCTGCGCCAGGGCGATCGCCTGGTTGACCGACAGGGTGGTCTTGCCGTCGCCAGGACGCGTGGTGGTGATCACCAGCGGCCGCATGGCCCCGGGGCCGCTCGAGGGCACCCCGAACGACACCCCGGTGCGCACCTGCCGGAAGGCCTCGGCGATCGGCGAGCGCGGGTCCGCCACCGCCAGCGTCTCGACCACCTCGCCCTCGGCCAGCTCGTCGAGCACCGGGGGCACGAACCCGAGCACGGACAGCCCCAGCAGCCGCTCCACGTCCTCCTTGGTCTTGATCGAGCGGTCCAGGTAGTCGACCAGGAAGCACAGCCCGATCCCGCCGATCAGCCCCAGCAGCGCCGACAGGGCCAGGTTGCGCACCTTCCGGGGCTCCACGGCCTCCTTGGGCGGCTCGGCCCGATCGATCACGAACACGTTCTGGTCTTCGCTGCCGGTGGTCGCCGCCAGCTCGATCTCCTCGATCCGCTCGATCACCGCCTGGTACGTCTTGCGCAGCGTCTCGTGCGCCTGCTCCTGCAGCCGGAACTCCGCCAGGTGCGCGTTGGTCTGGAACAGCGCCTGGGTCTGGACCACGATCTCCCGCTGCAGGGCCGCCTCGGTCTCCCGCGCCGCCCGCGCCTTGGCGTCGAGGCGCGCCAGCTCGGACGCCAGCGCCAGGTCCCCCGCCTGCGACAGCCGCTCCCGGGCCGCCGCGATCCGCCGCTCGACCGCGATCACCTGCGGGTGGTCGGGCTTGAGCCGATCGGCCAGCGCCGCCCGCTCGGCCTCGAGGTTCGCGAGCTGCACGTACAGCTGGTCCTCCAGCCACGCCCGCTCGTACCCCCGCCGCACGCCAGCGAAGGCCGGCCCCGACTCGCGGGCCGCCTTGAGGTCCGCCTCAGCGACCACCCGCCGACTCTGGGCTGCCACCAGCTCCTTGCTCAGCTCCTGGAGCCGCACCGAGATCGCCGTGTGCGACTCGTCGACCGCGATCAGCTGGTGCTCCTGCTTGTAGGTCTCCAGCTCCCCCGCCGTCCGCTCGACGCTGATCCGCAGCTCCTTGGCCCGCTCCCGCAGCTGCCGCAGACCGGCGTCCGAAATGCCCAGCGCCCGCTGACGGTTGTCGCGGATGTAGCTCTCGACCAGCGCGTTGGCGACCTTGGCGGCCTCGTTCGGGTCGGGGGAGCGGAAGCCCACCTTGACCAGCCGGCTGTCCCGCGAGGGCGTGACGACAACGTGCGACTCGAGGAACTGCTTGAGGGGCATGCGAGGCGCGAAGCCCATGCTCTGGTACACCGGCTCGCCGATCCGCCGCGAGCCCAGGATCTCGTGCTGGGTCTTGTAGTAGTCCTTGAGGCCGCCCGCGCCGCCGGTGGGGTCGTAGAAGTCCTCGATCTTGGCGACGTTGACCTGCTGGGGCTCGATCAGCAGCAGCGCCTCGCCCTGGAAGATCGGGGTCTTGGTGAACGTGTACACCGCCCCCAGGCCGAAGGTGATCAGGAAGAAGGCGATCAGGAACCACCGCCGGGCGAGGACCACCTCCAGGTAGTCACGCAGGTGCAGCTCCCCCTCGCCGTCCTCCTCCAGGAAAGGGGCCGGGGCGCCGCTCGGCGGGGCGAGCTCGGGGGCAGGGGTGGGCGCCGCGAAGCGCGGCGCTCCTCGCTCACCAGAGCGAGGCCAGGTTGAATCCAACGTTCACGAACCCGCGGAAGAAGTCGTAGGCACCGACGGCGATGTACCGACCGGTCGTCTGCTGAACCTCGACGATATCCCCGGCCTGGAGCACCACGTCCTGCGCCCGGCCGTCGGAGATCGCCACCAAGTCGACGTGCAAGAAGGTCTCGCCCCCATCGGGGCGATGGCGGCGGACCATGGTCTCGGAGGGCGAGGCCTCAGGAATCAGGATTCCTCCCGCAAGCGCCACCGCGCCCATCACGGTGATTCGCCGCCGAAGGCGAAACTCTCCCGGCGTCTTCACGTAACCGGCCACGTGAATGGCCGGTGCCGGGCGAACCTGCAACACGTCGCCGTCTCCGATGACGTAGTTGTTCTCGAGCACCCCCTGGGCCAGCCCCTCTAGCGATACCTCAATCGGCTCGGGCGTCCCACCCGGCGTATGACGAAAGAGGAGCGCCTCCGTCCCGGCCTCCTCGCTGAGCCCACCACCCAGGGCGAGTGCTTCCGTAAGCGAAATGAAGTTCCTCTCGAGCGATTTGACGCCCGGTTCTTCGACCGCCCCAAGAATGGCGAAACGCCTCGCGCGATAGCGCGCAATTGACAGCGAAACCTGCGGGTCACGCAGGTACCGCTCCTTCAATCGACGCGCGACCTCTCGCCGGAGTCCGTCTGGCGTCTTCTGGGCCGTGGAGAGGCGCCCGACTAACGGAACGGTCAGGAAGCCCTCGGGGTCGACTTCGAGGTCCAACTCGCTCCACTCGCCGACCTCTTCGAGGTCAAGGACGCGTAGGCGGACGACGTCTTCGGGCCCGATCTCGTAGCGCCGGCTCGGATCGAGCAGCGTCGCGGCCTCGCGCGCGAGCACCCGGGCGAACCGCAATGGCTCCTGCGCCGGTTGCACGGCTTGGCTTGCGTCGTTGACCCGTTGACTGCTCGCGCATCCAGCAGCCAGCAGCAGCCAGCCGGTAAGGAGTGTTGTGCGCGGACTCATGCGACCCACCCCGAACGAAACCCCACCTAGCGAGGCCGAACTCTACCCTAGGGACGAGCCGCATACAAACGGGA
>JAWLGW010000652.1:0-4605 GCA_041690735.1 Planctomycetota bacterium | reverse complement strand
GATCTGGGTCGGCGCGGGTCCCGGCCGGGGCAGCCTGGGCGAGCTGCTGACCGGGTGCCACTTCCTGACCTGGTCGGTCCTGGGCTTGATCCTCCTCCTGTGGGCGCCGATCCGCCTGGCGCAGCAGCTGGCGCGCGACGCGGAGGCGGGCCACCACGACGCCCTCCGGCTGACCGGCCTCTCGGGGCTCGAGCTGGCGATCGGGAGCCTGGGCTCCGCCCTGACCCTGCCGCTCCTCCTCGCCCTCACCACGGCGCCCGCGGCGATCGTCACCGGCCTGGCGAGCGCGCACGGCGCAGGGAACGCGCTGCGGAGCTACGTGATCCTCCTCCTGCTCACGCCCGTGTACAGCCTGGCTGGAGGCTTGGCCGGTCTGTCGGCCCCCAAGGCGCAGCAGAGCAGCTCCCTGGCCCTGCTGGTCACCGTCGGCGGGCTGCTGCTGTCGGGGCTCGGCATGGCCGGGCCCCGGGACCTGCGGCCCCTGGTCCTGTTCGGCCCCTGGGGCGCCGGCCTGGCCGGCACCCGCGCGCCGGACTACGAGATCATGGTGCTGACCGGGAGCGAGGTCCCAGGAGAGGTGCTGCAGCTCCCCTTCCTGATCGCCCTGGCGGCGGCCCTGCTGATCGGCCTCGCCCGGCGCCTGGCGGACGAGCAGGCCCTCCTGGTCGGACGCAGCGGCGCCGCGGTGCTGGCGGCGGCGGCGGTCGCGGTGGCCGGGCTGACGTTCGCGCCCGGCCACTTCGTGTGGGGACCCCGCGGCCGTGAGCTGCCCGACGAGGCCTCCCTGCTGTGGCGGCTGGTCCTGCTGGGGGCCGCGCTCCTGCTGCTCGCGGCCGAGAGCGGGGCGCGCTGGCGGGACGTGGTGCGCGGCTTCGCGCGCCGCGACGCCGACGACCCGGTCCCGCCCGACGAACGGCTGGGGGTGCGTCGCTTCGCGGCGGCTCCGGCGCTGCTGGTGGCCTGGCTGCTCCTGGCCGCCGTCGCCCTGGCGCAGGCAGGGCCCGAGGCCTCGCTGACCGCCGGCCCGGTGGTGCTGGGGACGCTGGTGGTGTTCGCGAGCGCCCTAGCCGCGGCGCTGGTCGTGCAGGCGGTGCAGCTCCTGGCCCGCGATCGGCGCATGGCAGTGGTCGGGGGCCTGATCGCGCTGATCGCCCTGTGGTTCGTGCCGCTGGCCGGCGCCTACGGCCTGCTGGAGCTCGGGGCGCCGCTGGGCGTCGCCGAGCTCCCCCGGGTCATGAACCCGATCTACGGCGCCTACGTGGCCGCCTTCGGCGACACGATCCGGACCGGCAGCACCGCCTTCGACCCCCGGGTGCTGGCCTGGGCCTGCGTGGCCCTGCAGGCCCTCTTGGCCACCGCCGCGGGTCTCCTCTCCCGCCAGGCGCTGGAGCGAGCCCGCGAGCGCGCCGACAGCATGGTCGCCTTGCCGGCCGACGCCTTTCGCGCGGCGGGCACGCTCACGCGCCGGTGCGCTCAGGGCCACCTGTATGACCCGAGCTGGGCCCAGTGCCCCCACTGCTCCGCCGAGCCCGCCGCGTCCGCGGAGGTGTGATCGAAGCCCTCAGCCCTCCCCGCGCGGGCGGCCTGCCAGCAGCCAGGCGGCCGCCGCCACCGCCGCCCACAGGAGGAGCTGGCTCCCCCGCAGCAGCTGGTGCACCTCGTAGCCGCCCGAGGTGCGGTCGACCTCGATCCGGATCGGCCGCCGGTCGGGGGCGATCGGCGCGAACTGCGCGTCCCAGTAGGTGATCGAGTCGGAGCCGACCGCCGCCACCGGGAACCGGAACCGCTCCAGCGGCGCGCCCGCGGGCGGCGCTCCGGCGGCCGCCCGCGACAGCGGCCGCCCCTCGGCGTCCGCCACCCAGGGCACGCGCCCCACGACCTCGGCCGGCGCCCAGGGCGCGACGCGGTAGTGCACCACCGCGTCTTCGGCCGGGAGCAGGGCGTCGACCGCCGCGGGGAAGGTCCACCGCGGCACCGCGAAGGGGGCAGGCTCCCCGGGCACCTGACGGCCGCCCCAGGCGGCGAGGCCGTGAGTGGCGATCAGCAGCGCGCCCAGGGCGGCCAGGCCCGCGCGGGCCGCGCCGCGGCCGCGGGCGGGGGAGCGCCGGGCGGCGAGGGCCGCGGCGATCGCCAGGCTCACGGCGAGCAGCAGCAGCCAGGGGGCCACGATCGGCAGGCCGTCGCTCGCCAGGCGCCAGTCGGAGAACGGCCACAGCAACCCGGTCCCGAAGGGCGTCGCCACGTCGAGGACCAGGTGCGTCGTGAGGGCGGCCGCCGCGACGGCGAGCCGGCGCCCCCGCCCGATCGCCCCGCCAGGGGCCGCCACCAGCAGCGCGATCGCCGTCACGCCCAGGAGCGAGTGACTGAAGGTGCGGTGGTGCTGCAGGTACAGCTCGGCGGACAGGACCTCCAGCACGTGGTCCGCGTCGGGGACCAGGGCGGCGATCGCGCCCAGGCGGGCGAGGCTGCTCCCCGACGGCGCCTCGCTCGCCGCGTCGATCGGGAGGACGCCGGGGGGGTCGATCGGGAGGGCGGGCGCGAGCGCCCGGCCGGCCAGCGCGCCCACGGCGGCGTGCGTGACGAAGTCCATGAGGTCCTGCCTCCCGCGCCGCGACAGCTTAACCCCGCGCGAGCACGGGCACGGGGCGATCGTTGCACTCGGGGGCGAGGTCGCTCGTAAGGAGTCCAGGGAACCGTGGGGCCCCTGTGGCCGTGACGGCGGGAGAGGAGACCGGCGTGATCGGGCGCGCGACGGTGAGCGAGACCGGCCGACCGCAGTCGATCGCCGAGGTGCTGACGGCGCGGCGAGGCGGCCCGCCGGCGCTCCGGCGCTCCCCCGGGCCGCCTCGCTGCCCACCGCCACCTGGGCCGCCGCGGGCGCGCACCTCGCCCGGACGGCGGCGTGTGGCCGTCCGGGCGCCGGCCGCGGGCTCCGCCGCTCGCCGCCACCGGACCTGGCGCCGCGAGGCCGCCCACCGCCTGCAGGTCGGCTCGCCCGCCTTCCTGGTGGCGAGCTTCCTCCACCTGGCGGCGCTGGTGGCCCTCTCCTTCTGGACGGTGGCCGTCCACTTCAGCCGCCCGCGGGAGCCGATCGAGGCCCGCCTGTTGCCGGTGCGCGAGGTGCTCCCGGTGACGGCGGGCGCCGCGGTCGAGGCCGAGGCGCTCGACGCCCTGCTGGCGGCCAGCGAGCGGGACGTGCCTACGCTCACCGAGCGCGACACCGACGACCTGTTCCATGAGGCCCGCGGGGACGCCGCCGGCGACGGCGACCTGCTGGGCCTGGGACAGGGAGGACGGGCTGGTGGGAGATCGCCGAGGAGACCGCCCGGGCCTACGTCGAGGCGGGCCAGGAGGCGGAGGCCCGCGCCTTCCTGGAGGGCCTCCGCCTGCGCGACGGCACCTTCGGCGGCGACGCGGCCCGCCGGCGGCGCCTGATCGAGCTCATGATCGAGGTGGAGTAGCGCTCTGCGAGCATTGGAGAACTACTTCGGGACGACCGCCCAGGGCGCGAAGATCCGACCGCCAAGGACGCCATGAGCGCCAGGGGGAGCTGTCGCTTCACGGTCAGCTCCCTTTTCTGTCCTTTCTCTTGTTGGCGATCTTGGCGTCTCTGGCGGTCGGATCTTGGCGGTGCGGTTGCCCGGAAGAAACTCTCCGACGCCGCCTCAGGTCTTGGCCGGCCGGGGACGCCCTTGGGCCGGCGCCCGGGCGCAGCCCAGCAGCGCGCAACCGCCGTGCTCCTGCCAACACTCGGTGTGATGCTGGACCTCGCAGGCGGGGCAGCGGACGGCGGCCTCGTCGGTGGGGGCGGCGAGGGGCTGGCGGCAGTAGGGGCAGCCGCGTGGGACCTCTCCCAGCGCGCGCACCCGCAACGGCGTCGCCACCAGCGCGAGCGCGTGCGGGACCAACTCCACGGCGCGCGCTGCTCCGCCCCGCGCCACCACCCGCTGCGATCGCACGATCAGACGTCTCACCCCCAGCGCGAGCAAGGCGGCGGCGTGCCCGGCGACCTCGGGCCCGCACCGATCGTCGTCGATCATGGCGCGCAGCGCGGCGCGGTCGAGGTAGAAGGGCTGCGCCACGCCTGTGCCCTGCACCACCTCGATCCGATCCGACTGGACGCGCACCTCTCGTCCGTCCAACACCCCCTTGATTCGATGCAGGAAGCCCAACGGCAGCGTGCTCCGCCAGGTCTGCTCGAGGCCGCGTGCCCGGTAGCGCACTCGAGCGTCGCGCCGCACCTGGAGCAGGTAGTGGCCCAGGAGCAGCAACAGGACCGGGCTTGCGAGCAGCACGGTCCAGATGATCGGGGTGGTGTAGTCGGGGGGATACGGTCCCAGCCTCTCGATCGCGAACGGCACGAGGTCAGACTAGCAGCGGCCGGGCGATTAGACTCGGCCTTCATGCCGTCCCTGCGCTCGATCGCCGACGTCGCCGCCGACCTGGGCCTCGACCCGGCCGACGTCGTCCCCTGGGGGCGCCACGCGGCCAAGGTCGACCTGGCAGCGCTGGCGCGGCCGGCCGTCGGCGCCGGGCGCCTGGTGCTGGTGTCGGCGATCACGCCCACCCCGCCGGGCGATGGGAAGACCACGGTCAGCGTAGGCC
>JAWLGW010000651.1:0-4607 GCA_041690735.1 Planctomycetota bacterium | reverse complement strand
CTGGGCGGGACGGCGCTGCTGATCGTCTTGCTCCTCGCCGGCAGCAGCCTCGCCGTGGCGCTCCCCTGGTGGGGCGCGCTCCCGCTGCAGCTCGTCCTGATCGTCGCCCTGGGCCGGACCGCCCTGCTCCGCCTCGGCGAAGCGACCCTGCTCGTGTGGGCGCTGGCGCTGATCGGCTTCGCGGCCGCCATGACCACCCTGGTCCCGCACCTCACCCTCTCCAGCGGCGAGCACCTGCAGGGAGCCACCGCTCGGGACGTGGCTGAGCGCCCCGAGGCGACCCGGTTCACCTTCCGTCCCGGCGTCCGCGCTCGCCCCGACCTGGTCGGGAGCATCACCCACACACGCCGCCAGGGCGGCGAGACCCCGACGAAGACGAAGTACGAGGCGGCGCCGCTGGTCGACCCGGGCTGGAGCCCGAGCGACCCGGTGCCGGTGTGGCTGGTCACCAAGGCCGGCACCCGCGCCTGGTCGCGCCCGGGGGGCGCGGTCGCGGTGCGCGGTGACATCGAGGAGAGCAGCTACCGTTCGGCGGTCGCCGCGGCCGAGCGCGAGCACGGCCTGCGCGCGACGGAGGCGCCCCTGCTGGTGCGCTGGGTCGCCGATCCAGAACGGGAGGTCGCGGACCTGCGGAGCAAGTACGTCGCCGCCATGGTGGCGTGCCTCGCCTGCTGGGTGGTGGGGCTCCCCTTGTGGCGGCTCGCGCAGCGCGCGGCCTCCTGAAGGACGGCTCGCCCTCACGAGCGATCCGCAGACCGGGTCGATGCTCAGGACCGCGACCAGCGCGGTCACGGCCGCGATCGCGGCCGTGTCCCCTCGCCGCACGGGCGGGCGACCATGCCCGGGGCGAGCGGAGGGCTACGCGGACTCCGGGCGAAGCGAGCTCCTGCCCGGGCTCGACCCGGCGCTGCTGACGCGCTTCGTCCGCCTCGGCGAGAGCCTCACCCGGCTCACCAAGGCCTATCGAGAAGCCCTCCGCAGCGATTGAGGCCACAGCTCGAGCAGCGGAGCGTCGTCGCTCTCCGCCCGTCAGCCGGGGCCAGGCTTAACCTCCCGGCCGCGGTCCGGTATCCTGCGCCCCCGCTCCACCCCCACGATCGCGAGGACCGTCATGCGGACCGGTAGCTACATCGACGGGGCTTGGTTTCAGCCGAGCTCCAGCAAGAAGATCACCAACATCAACCCGGCCGACACCTCCGAGGTCCTGGCCGAGTTCCCCGCCGCCACCGCCGACGACGTCCAGCGGGCGGTGGCGGGCGCCAAGGAGGCCTTCAAGAGCTGGCGCGACGTGCCGGCCCCCGAGCGGGCCCGCGTGATCTGGCGCGCCACCGAGGTCGCCCGCGGGCGGGTGGACGAGCTGGCCGAGGCCCTGTGCCGCGAGGAGGGGAAGATCCTGCGCGAGGCCCGCGGCGAGATCATGAAGGGGATCAGCAACCTCGAGTTCTACGCCGGCGAGGGCTTCCGGATCACCGGCCGCACCCTGCCGGCCGAGACCAAGGACGTGTTCACCTACACGATCCGCCGTCCCCTGGGCGTGGTGGGCCTGATCACCCCCTGGAACTTCCCCTGGGCGATCCCCTGCTGGAAGGCGGCCCCGGCCCTGGTGGCCGGCAACGCGGTGGTGTTCAAGCCCTCGGAGATCACGCCCTGGACCGCCAGCCTCATGGTGGAGGTCTTCGAGGAGGCAGGGCTCCCCAAGGGGTGCCTGCAGATGGTCGTGGGCTACGGCGAGGACGTGGGCCAGGCGATCGTGGACCACCCCGACGTGGCCGCGGTCTCGTTCACCGGCAGCACCGAGACCGGCCTCAAGATCTACTCCCAGGCCGCCCGCCGCGGGGCCAAGGTGACCTGCGAGATGGGCGGCAAGAACGCCGTGATCGCCCTGGCCGACGCCGACGTGGACGCGGTGGTGGGCGCGGTCATGAACGGCGCCTTCGGCTCGACCGGCCAGCGGTGCACCGCCACCAGCCGACTGCTGGTGCACGAGTCCCTCGCCAACCAGGTCACCGAGGCCCTGGTGGAGCAGGCCCGGGCGCTCAAGATCGGCCCCGGCATGGACCCCGCCACCCAGATGGGCCCGATCGTGGACGAGCACCAGTACCAGACGGTGCTGCGCTACCTCGAGGTCGGCAAGGGGGAGGCCAAGCTGTGCACCGGCGGCGGCAAGCCCAAGGGGCTCGAGCGGGGCTACTTCGTGGAGCCGACGGTGTTCGCCGACGTGACCCCCGACCACCGGGTGTTCATGGAGGAGATCTTCGGGCCGGCCCTGTCGATCGCGACGGTCAAGGACCTCGACCAGGCGCTGGAGTACGCCAACGCGGTTCAGTACGGCCTGACCGCCTCGGTCTACACCCGCGACATCAATGAGGCCATGCGGTTCGTGGAGGGGATCGAGACCGGCATGGTCCACGTCAACGAGCCCACCGTGGGCGGCGAGGCGCAGCTCCCCTTCGGCGGGATCAAGAAGACCGGCGTGGGCGACCGGGAGATGAGCAGCGACGGGCTGAACTTCTTCACCGAGCAGAAGACCGTGTTCATCAACTTCGCCGGCGGCAGCGAGCGTAACTTCAACCGCTGAGCGCTCGCCTCGCTTCCGTATCGGTCGCGTCAAGGATCCCCGCAGCCCCTGCCGCTGCGGGGATTTCCTTTGCCTCGGCCCCCTCGAATCCCCAGAATGCCGGGCCCTGCGCGGCGACGGCCCCTTCCCCGGGTGCCGCGCCGCGACCGCTAGCGACAAGGAGACGCGATGGCTGACCTCAGCATCGAGGTGGACGGGCTCAAGTTCGACAACCCCTTCGTGATCGGCTCGGGCCCCCCCGGCTCGAACGCCAACACCATGGCCCGTGCCTTCGAGGCCGGCTGGGGCGGGGTGGTCTGCAAGACGATCGCCCTCGAGGCCGAGAAGGTGAACAACGTCGCCCCCCGCTACGCGCGCCTGCGGGTGGACGGCGACGGCAAGAGCAAGAAGGACATCTTCGGGTTCGAGAACATCGAGCTCATCTCCGATCGCCCCTTCAGCGACTGGATGGACGACTTCAAGAAGACCAAGGACCAGTTCCCCGACAAGATCCTGATCGCCTCGATCATGGAGGAGCCGCGCCAGGAGGCCTGGCACGAGATCGTCGAGCGCTGCCAGGAGGCGGGCGCCGACGCCTTCGAGCTCAACCTCAGCTGCCCCCACGGCCTCCCCGAGCGGTGCATGGGCATGGCCATGGGCCAGCACCCCGACATCGTGGGCCAGGTCTGCGGCTGGGTGATGGAGGTCGCCAAGGTGCCGGTGTGGGCCAAGATGACCCCCAACGTCACCGACATCACCGCCCCCGCCGAGGCCGCCTTCAACGCCGGCGTCCAGGGCGTGTCGGCGATCAACACCATCCTCAGCGTCATGGGCGTCGACCTCGACACCCTGCGCCCGCAGCCGACCGTCGAGGGCTACACCACCCCGGGCGGCTACTCCTGCAAGGCGGTGCGGCCGATCGCGCTGCGCATGTGCATGGAGCTGGCCAAGAAGTTCCCGAACAAGACGCTGTCGGGGATCGGCGGGGTCGAGACCGGCAAGGACGCGGCCCAGTTCATCCTCATGGGTTCGCACACCGTGCAGGTGTGCACCGGCGTCATGCTGTACGGCTACAAGATGGTCAAGCCCATGATCGAGGAGCTGTCGGCCTTCATGGACCAGCACGGCTTCAAGAGCATCGAGGAGTTCCGCGGCCACGCCCTGGAGTACTTCACCACCCACGCCGACCTCGTGGAGCGGCAGCGGGCGGCCAAGGTCCGCAAGTCGCTGGAGCGTGACAGCGACTGGAAGGGCGACGAGTTCGTGGAGCAGAGCGAGAAGCTCGTCACCTCCACCAGCAGCTAACGAACGATCAGGAACAGGAGATAGATCGCCATGAGCAAGCAGATCGTCAAGTGCGGCCTGATCCAGTGCAGCAACCCGATCAACGACGAGAGCCGCCCGGTCGCCGAGATCCAGGAGGCCATGTTCGAGAAGCACCTGCCCTTCATTCACGAGGCGGGTGAGAAGGGCGTGCAGATCCTGGGGCTGCAGGAGATCTTCAACGGCCCCTACTTCTGCCCCAGCCAGGACCCGCGCTGGTACGAGGCGGCGGAGCCGGTGCCGGGCCCGACCGTGGAGCGGCTGGCGCCGATCGCCGAGAAGTACTCCATGGTCATGGTCGTGCCGGTGTACGAGAAGGCCATGCGGGGCGTGTTCTACAACACCGCCGCCGTGATCGACGCCGACGGCAAGTACCTGGGCAAGTACCGCAAGCAGCACATCCCGCAGGTCGCGGGCTTCTGGGAGAAGTACTTCTTCAAGCCCGGCGACGGCGGCTACCCGGTGTTCCAGACCCGCTACGCCAAGGTGGGCGTGTACATCTGCTACGACCGCCACTTCCCCGAGGGCGCCCGCTGCCTGGGCCTCAACGGGGCCGAGATCGTGTTCAACCCCTCGGCCACCGTGGCGGGCCTGTCGCAGTACCTGTGGAAGCTCGAGCAGCCGGCCCACGCGGTCGCCAACGGCTACTTCGTGGCGGCCAGCAACCGGGTCGGCACCGAGGCGCCCTGGAACATCGGGAAGTTCTACGGGACGAGCTACTTCTGCA
>JAWLGW010000650.1:0-4609 GCA_041690735.1 Planctomycetota bacterium | reverse complement strand
AGCCGTGCTGGGCGCCGCAGGGGAGGTGAGGCCAAGCTCGCGACGGGCCCGCGTCGGCGCCGTCCTGGCGGTGAGCCTGTGCGCGCTGACCGCGGGGGCGGTGACGGCCTCCGCCGGAGCGCGCCACACCTTCGACTCGATCACCTACAGCCTGGTGGCCGCCGAGGTGGCGGCGGGCAACGGCCTGCGGACCCCGATGCACTGGCTGGGGGTGGGGCCGGTGCCGGCGCCCGACGCCCGGGGCGCGATCCCCTACACCCTGCACCCGCCGCTGTACCCGCTCCTGCTCGCGAGCGTGGGCGCCGGCCCCGGGCGCGAGGGACCGGGGCTCGCGCTCAACGTCCTCGCGCACCTGGCGCTCTGCCTGGCGTGCCTGGCGGTGGCGACGCGGGCCGCGGGCGCCCGGGCGGGGCTGCTGGCTGGCCTGACGGTCGCCCTGGCGGCGCCGCTGCTGAACGCCTCCAGGTTCCTCATGAGCGAGACGGTGTTCGACTCGCTGCTCCTCGTGACGGCAGCGGCGCTGGTGGCGGGCCGAGACTCGCGCCAGGCGTGGGCCTGGCACGCGGCCGCCGGGGCGAGCGCGGCCGCAGCGGTGGGGGTGCGCTACGCCGGCCTGGCGCTGCTGCCCGCCCTGGGCTGGGCGGCCTGGCGCCGGAGCAGCCGCGAGGGCGTGCGCACAGGCCTCTCCAGCGCCGCCCTGCTCCTGTCGCCGCCGGCGCTGGTCTTCGCCCTCTCCGCCGCTCGGGGCACCCCGATCGCCTGGGACCAACCGCGTCCGCTGCTGGAGGCGGTCGGCGATCTGCTCGCGCTGGCGCACCATCAGCTCTCGGCGCTGCACCCGGTGTACGCCCTGCTCCTGTGCCCCCTCCTGCTGCTGGCGCTCCCGGCCGGGCCCCCGCCGCCCGAGCGCCGCCTGACCCCCCTGGCCTGGGCCGCGACGGGCTACACGGCGCTGGTCGCCTACGGCCTGACCCGGCGCCTCCAGCCGGAGCCCCGCTACCTGCTCCCGCTGATCCCCCTGGCGCTGACGGCCCTCGCCGTCCTCACCAGCCGCGGCGCCCGCGTCGGCCGCGGCCTCGCCGGCCGCAGCGTGGCCGTGGTCTCGGTGGTGGCGCTGGCGCTGGTCGCGGGCCGGGGCGCGGCGAGCCTGCGCCGCCTCGCTCCGGCGCCTCCGCACCCGGTCGTGTCGGGCCCGACCTTCCAGGCGCTGGGGGACCACGTTCCACCGGGCGCCCCGGTGCTGACCACCCACCCCCACCTGGTCGCCCGCTTCGCCGCCCGCCCGGCCTACGGCCTGCCGCAGCGGGTGAACCCCATGCAGGGCCTCGACGCCTCCTGGGAGCTCCCGCGCGACATGGCTGCTTGGCTGCGCCAGGCGCTGCGCATCAGCCGAGCCGAGGCGGTGGTGCTGTTCGGCGGCCCGCACGGCCTCGACCCGGACATGAGCGGCGAGCCCTTGGCCCGCCTCTCCCGCGGCGAGCCGATCGATCCAGCGCTGGTGCTGGTGGCCCGCACCGCCGACGGCGCGGTGTGGCGCCTGGCGCGCTGACAGCGCCGCTGGCTGCTGATCAGCGCCGCGTCGAACTTCGCCTCGACCCTGCGCCCCTGATCAGCGCCCCTGATCAGCGCCCCTCGATCGCCGCGGCGGTCGCCGCCCGCGCCGCGGCGGCGCGCTCGGCGAGCTGCCAGGCGAGGTGGTACACCGCCGGCTGGTGCACCTCGGTGTGCCCGGGGACGACGCCGCTGGCGTCGACGTTGAGGACCACCGCTCCGCCCGCGGACTGCGCCTGCGGGTCGGCCAGCGCCGCCTCCAGGACCTCGGCCGCCTCGGCGGCCCGGGTCAGGCGCACGAAGGGAAAGCGCGCGCCGGGCGCCCGCTCGGCGCCGTCGCGCCCCATGGCGGCGCTCTGCATGGTGGGCCGGTAGGCGAGGTCGAGGACGTCGTCGCGGACCGAGTGGACGTTCGCCAGCAGCCGCACCGCCGCCGGCGCGCGGGGGAAGAAGCCGAAGCCCAGCAGGCCGTTGGTCCGGTGCAAGGCGTCGTGGTCCGCGGCCGCCTGCAGGAGCACCGCGGCGTCCGCCTCGCCCGGGTCCACTCGGTGCAGGGTGGACAGGATCAGGCGGGCGCCCAGGCTGTGACCGACCAGGGTGATGGTGGTGGCGGGGAACCGGCGGCGGAGCGCCACCAGCAAGGGGGCCACCCGCTCTCGGCCGATCACCTCGGCGGTGGCGGCGGACTCGTGGAACAGGGCGCGGGCCGAGTCCCAGTGGACCGCGGCGAAGGCGAGGGCCTCGCGCGGCAGACCGGCGGCCTCGGCCTCGCCCAGGAGGCCACGCACCACCCGGCTGGTGAAGTCCCGGCTGCCGAGGTCGTCGTTGAGCCACCCGTGGATCACCACGAACAGATGCTGTGGCGCCGGAGCGGTCGCGACGAGTGAGGTCGGGACGTCCTGTGCCCGGGTGTAGACGAACTCCACCCCTCGATAGGGACGCTGCCGACGGCTGGTCGCCTCGGCGCTGTCGGCGCCGAACTCGCTGGTGAAGCAGCGGACCACCACCGGCATGGAGGTGGCGCGGTTGATCTCCTCTTGCGTCGGCGCCACCGCCTGCAGGAGCGACCCGGGCGCCGCGCAGCCAGCGAGCGCGGTCGCCAGCAGCAGGGCGACCCGCGCGCCCGCGGCAGAGCAGTTGGCGGCCGGTGCGTTGCCTGAGCGGGCCTTCATGGGCCGCCAGGTTAACCGCCAGGGCGGCGCGCGACGACGGGCCGCCGGTGACTAGCCGAGGTCGCGCAGGGCGCGCAGGATCTGCTCCTCGTCGATGTCGTCGTCGGCGACCGGAGGCGGACCGCCCTCGTTCGGGTCCTGCAGGAAGCGCGAGGGCGCCTCATAGCTGCGCCCGGTGCGGTCCTGACGGTGGTTCTTGCTGCCCCGCTTCTTGCGCCGGCCGCCGCCGCCCGCGGCGCCGGCGGACAGGGCGGTGGGCGCCGGGAGGGACGGCTCGGGGGCCGGAGCGCCGTTCCCCGCCGCGGCCGCCTCGGCCGGCTCGGCCCCATTGCTCCCGCTGCGGCGGCGCCGGCGGCGGCGCTTTCGCTTGCCCCGGGCATCGTCCTGCTGACGGTCCGCCGAGCGGTCCTCCTTGCCGCGATCCTGCTGCGGCCGCTCCCGCCCGTTGCGCGAGGCGAAGGTGGGGACGTCGGGCGTGTCGGCGGCGGCCGCCTCGCCCTGCTCCCGCTCCAGCTCGTCGTGGTCGGGGGCCGGCTCGCCGCTGCCGAAGCGCCCGAACAGCTCGTGGTCTCGGTCCAGGGCGTAGGCCGTGAACAGCTGCCCGGGGTTGTACTTGTCCTCGACCTTGCGCTTGAGCAGCAGCCCGCAGGCGATCGCCTCCGAGAGCAGCCGCTCGGCGCCGTCGAAGGAGCGGTCGGGGCGGTCGAGGCGACGGACGACCGTCTCGCGAATGTACTTGAAGTTCAGGTAGCGCTTACGCTTCTCGAGCGACTCCAGCAGCGGCACCAGCTTCTCGAGCCCCTCGAGGTCGGTCGGCTCCAGCGCCGGCATGGGCAGCTCCTCCCAGGACGAGGCCCACTCCTGCAGCTCCTCGTCGACCGCCCCCTCGACGCCGATCACGTGGACCGGCTTGGCGAAGCGCTCGCGCACCAGGCGGACGATCCGGGCCGCGACCGAGTCGCCCGTCGCCACCACCAGCTCGTCGACCTCTGGCCCCTGATCGCGGAACAGGAGCTCGATCACCTGCGCGAGCAGCTCGAGGTCGACCAGGTCGCGGACCACCTCGCGGCGACGCCCGCCGCCTCCCTCCCGGCTGCGCAGGCGACGCTCGACCTGCACCCGCTCGATCCCCTCTTGCTCGGCGAAGCTCGCCTGGACCGACTCGGGCAGGGCTCGCCAGTCGGCCACGGCGATGTAGGCCTCGACGGACCCGCGCGCGGCGGCGGTCTCGAGGAGGAGCTGGGGGTCGAGGGTGCGGTGGTGTTGCGTGCGGAGCTGGTGCTGCAAGCTCTCCACGTCGACGAAGAGGGCCAGCTTCTTCGCGGGCACTAGGCAATCTCCTTGTCGCGCAGGGCCGGGGGTTCGATCAAGTTCTGTCCGGCACCGTGACGCGCTCGAGGGTCTTCCGCCCGCGCCGACTCTCGATCGCTCTCGATCGCTCCCAGCTCGTGCGGCTGTCGCGCGCGGCGCTGGAGGTCGGGCTGCGTTCGCGCCCGGACTGGGCGGCGATCGCAGAGCAGCGCGGGGGCTGCGGCGACATACTACGTGATGGCACGGTCAGGCGCGAGCGACGTGCTCCCTGACGGCGCTCCCCCGGAGGGGATGGCAACGCCTAACATGCTGCCGCGAAAGCGGTTGCGCAGCGCTCACCGAATGAGCCCCTCGCTGCGGAGCTCGCGCTCGATCGCCGCCCACACGGCCGGCGGCGGCCCAGCGGTCTCCAGCAGCGAGTCCTCCACGCCTCGGCCCGGGCGGAGGGCGTCTGGGCGTGAGTCGAGCGTACGCAGCCCGGAGTCGAGCCCGCCAGCGGTTGAGCTGGAGGGCTCGTCCTCGGGCCACGGAGGGGTCCCCATGGAACCCTGATCGGATGCGGTCACGGATCCTCC
>JAWLGW010000649.1:0-4612 GCA_041690735.1 Planctomycetota bacterium | reverse complement strand
GAGCTGCGGCGGCAGGCCACGCGGCGGGGCAGGGCCCGGCTGCCGGTGGCGATGCGGCTCAACCTCCTCGAGCGCCTCGCCGAGGCCGAGCTGGCCGAGGCGAGGCCCGTCGGCGGCGGCTTCTCCCGGCGCCGCAGCGTGCGGGTGGAGCGGGCGGACCGGAGCGGGACCGTCGCCGTCGAGATGGCCGAGACGCAGCTGCCCGGCGGGGTGCGCGCCCTGGCCGAGGCGCTGCAGGCCGCGGCCGACTTCGTGCCGACGATCCAGGCCGCGGGCGAGGGGGAGGCGCGCGAGGCGGCGCAGCCCTTCGCCGTCCTGGCCTCGACCCGCGAGGAGGTCGCCGACCTGCGACGAACCGCCACCGGGCTGCGGAGCCGCGTGCGACCGGGCGAAGGTCAGGCGCTGCTCGCGATCTTCCTGGGCGATCAGCCGGCCGGGGAGCGACCGACCGTGCAGGGGGTGGAGCGGATCGGCGAGACCCTGCACGTGGAGCTGGCGCGGACGCCGGCGCCGATCGGCGCGGCCGGCGCCGCGCGGCCGGTGGCGTGGGCCGTGTTGGACCGCGCCGGCGCCGCGGGGCCGGTGGTGGTGGACGGGCGCGCCGCGGCGCCAGCGGCGGAGCTGCGCTGAGCGCTCCGTCTGTCGCGAGACGTCCGCCGACCGGCCCCCCTCGCCCTTGCCCTTGCCGGGCAAGGGCAGGGGCACGTACGGCAGCGATCAGCCCGGCAGGTCCGCGTCGTAGCAGGTCCACCACCGCCCGCAGCGTCCGCACCTAAAGGCATACACCTCGGCGTCGAGCTCGGGGAGCGACTCGGCCGGCTGCGGCAGGGGGTCGATCAGCGACTCGAGGAACCAGCGTTCGAGATCCTGGCTGGCGGGCGCCACCTCGGCCAGGTCGTGGCCGTACAGCAGGCAGTAGTCGCCGCAGCACACGGGCCAAAAGGGCTCGTCGCCCCAGGGGACCGCCGGGTGGTGCACGAGGTCGCGGGCCAGGGTGAGGGCGTCCTCGACCCCCGCCAGGGCGAGCTTGATCGCGGGCCAGTGGGGGCTGACGTCGCGGGGCGGGGTGTCGCCCATGTCGAGGTCGATCTCGAACCCGAAGGTGGTCCAGTTGCGGCCCGGGCCGTTGCGGGTGCCCGCCTCCAGCTCGGCGGCGTATTCGCGACGGGCGGCGGCGGCGAGGTAGCGGAAGTAGGGCTCGCGGCCGGGGACCCGCCAGGCGAAGGAGCCGTCGCGCTCGCCCGCGGGGTCGGCGTCGGGGTCGAGGCGGCGGAGCGCGACGCGGCGCACCGCGCTGCGGCGGTCGGCGCGGGCCACCTCGAGCGCCTCTCGGGCCGCGGCCGTGAGCGGGCGGCTGCCGTCGCCGGCGAGCGCCTCGGCCGCCGCCTGCCGCACGCTCCAGTCGGGGTCGCGCTCGAGGACCTGCCGCAGGGTCGGCGTCGCGTCGGGGCAGTGGCCGAGGGCGCGCGCAGCCAGGCGGCGCTGCGGCCAGCCGGCGCCCGCGCGGCGAGCGACCTGCGGGCGGGGCACCCAGCTCCCCTCCCAGGGCACGCCCCGCCGCCCCAGCGCGCGCGCGGCCAGGTCGCCGAGGTCGCCGCGGCCGTGAGCGGCGAGCACCGCCCGGCAGGTGACGTCGAGGAACGGATCGCGCACGCCCTCCGCCAGGAGGCGCTCCGCGGCGGCGAGGGCGCGAGGGTGGTCACGGCGCACCAGCCCCTGCAGCGCGGCCAGGCGCCAGGGCTCGTCGGGGCGCGCCAGGGCCTCGAGCAGCGCCTGCTCGCCCCCCTGCCTCAGCGCCCCCAGGCGGTGCAGCTCCGTGAGGCCGGTCCCGGTGGCCATGCCGCGGCTTCGTCCTCCGACCTCTCCCAGGGAGCATTCTGCCCGCCGCCCCCGACGGGAGCCACGCTCGCCGGGGCTCAATCCCGCTGGCCGCCGGGCGCCCGCTTGATCGTGTACACCGCCTTCGCCACGGCGATCGGCGCCTCGGGCGCGCCGGGGTGCAGCAGGGTGACCGCGCTGACGCCCACCCGGTTGCCGACCCGGATCACGCGCCCCACGCCCCGCAGCGTCTCCTGACGTCCGGGCCGCAGGTAGTCCACCCGCAGGTCGATCGTGGCCACCCGGTCGCCGGGGTCGGTGAGGGTGAACACGGCCGCGCCGCCGACCGTGTCGGCGAGGGTCGAGATCACCCCCCCGTGCAGGGCCGGGCGGGTGGGGTCGCCGATCAGCTCGGGGCGAAAGGGGACGTCGGCCACCACCCGGCCCCGCGCCACCTCGACGATCTGCATGCCGAGGAAGCTGTTGAAGGGGATCCCGGCGGCGAAGAACTGCCGGATCGCCTCCAGATCGACGGTGCCCCCGGACGCGACGGTGGGCTCGTCTTCGAAGGGGCTCGGTTCGGGCATAGGAGCACACTAGCGGTTCGATCTCGAGGCGGGGCTGTAGGGGCGACAGCCATCTTCCACTCACCAAGGAGGAGCTGTAGCGCGAATCACCGCCCCATCTCCAAAAGGGCAGAAAGCAGCAGACCCTCTCGGATCAGCGCTTCTCCTCACACGAGCTTTCTGTCCCTTTGGAGCTAATACGAGAGGCGCTTGAGGTCGTCGACGAAGGCCTGCGGCGTCACCGCCTCGCGGGCGCGAGCGTCGAGGGTGGCCATGGGCTCGGCCGAGGCCTGCGGCAGCTTCTTGACCACGCTGCCCCGGTGCTCGATCCCCTCCTCGGCGAGGGCGTCCTTGGCCTCCCGCGAGAGGGCCTGGGCGTGGACCTCGCCCGCCTTACCCAGGATCAACAGGTAGGCCGCCGCCAGGCCGACACCGGGGAGCGCCACCTCCGAGCCGTCGAGCAGCTCGGGGTGGAAGAACAGCGCATCGCGTAGCGCCGCCAGCCCCGGCCGGTCCGAGGCGAAGATCAGCTTCCCCTCCTGCTCGACGAGGAGGGTCAGCTGCTGCTGCGCCAATCGCTCGATAATCGGGTCTTGTGCCACGTCGCCCTACTTTTACCGTCTGGGGAGGACATTCCCCAATCGCTGGGCGCCCAGAAACGGGCCCCTGCGGGGGACGTGGCGTGCAACATTCTGGAATAGAGCGGGTTACAAAAAACGGGGGCCAGGACTACGGAGCGCCTGCGGGGATAGCGCGCTGCGTCATGAGGGCCTACTGCCGCGCCTCGAGCGCCAGCCCCAGTCGATCGGCCTCGTCGACCGCCTGCAGGAAGGGCAGCAGGTCGCGCTGATAGGCGCCGGGGGAGACCCGCCCGGGCCGGAGCAGCACCCGCCGCTCGATCCGCAGCTTGCCGGGGCCGGCCCGCTGCACGACCAGCGAGTAGTGGCCGAAGGCGCAGCTCCGCCGGACGCTGGGGGGCAGCAGCGGGCAGGTGTAGGGGCCGAGGTCGACCTCCACCACGTCGTGGGTGGCGAGGGGCTCGTTGATCACCAGGTCGAAGGCCCGCCGGGGGTGGGTGCCGAAGGTGCGGCGCAGGTTGGTGGGAGCCAGCGCCCCCCGCAGCTCGAGGCCGCCGTCGCCGCGAGAGCGCACCGCGCCCTGGGCCTCGAAGGTGACGGCGAAGGTGAGCGGGGTGCCGGGCTCCTCCGCGCCGGGCGTGGCGCTGTCGACCACCCGGGCGCCGGGCATGAGCTCGGCCGCCTGCCGGGCGAAGAAGGCCCGCAGCTGCGCCTCGGGGACCGAGGCCAGGGCCTCCTTCACCCGATACAGGCCGAACCCCGGCAGGGTGCGGTGGACCTTGACCCGGGCGGCGCCGCCGTCCTGGAGGGCGAAGGCGATCCGGGTCTCGATCCGCTCGGCGTGGAGGCCGGCGCTGGGGACGGCCTCCAGGAAGCCGCCCTCCCCGTCGCACACGAAGGCGGGCGCGTCCCACACCGCCGCCGGCAGCTGCCCGTAGGGCGCGAGGCGGTGCGCCTCGGCCAGCAGGAAGAACGGCTCGCCGTCGCGGGGGGAGATCCGCAGCAGCGGCACCGAGAACTGCCCCACCTCGGGGAGGGTCCAGTCCACTCGCGGGCCGTGCGGCGCCGGCCCGGCGAAGGCGAGCTCGTGCGGGACGTCGGCGGCGGCCAGCAGCGCCCGCAGGAGGGTGGTCTTGGAGCCGCCGCGCGCCGCCAGGATCTGCGCCGGCGTGGCGCCGCCCGAGGGGCGGGCGACGTGCTCCTGCACGAACCGATACAGGCGGCGGGCCCGCTCCGTGTCCCCGCTCACGCCCTCGAGGAGCTCCGCCGCCGTGCGGGCGACGGTCGGTGAGGAGGGGTCGAGGCTGAGGGCCTGCTCCTGATAGTGGCTGGCCACCTGGTCGAGGCTGCGCCGCTCCACCACCTTGATCCAGGGGAGCAGCTCGTCGCGGTCGGGGGCGAACGGCTCGGGCTCGAGGCGCGGCTGGTCCTTGGCGGTGTAGGTGTAGATCCGCCACGGCCCCCGCCGCTCCACCGTCTTGGTGATCCCCTCCCGGTCGAGGTTGCGCTCCACGATCTCGACCGGCGCGTCCTGGTGGATCCACAGCACCCACCGCGACAGCCAGAACGGCTCGGTCAGGTCGGGGTCCTGGAAGTAGAAGGGGCCGTTGGAGTACTGGAAGTCGGGCGCGCGCCGCTTCAGGCGGAAGG
>JAWLGW010000648.1:0-4621 GCA_041690735.1 Planctomycetota bacterium | reverse complement strand
GTGCGCGGTGGTGGGGGGTGGGTGGGCTACACATAGCGTAGCGACTTGAGGGGCGGGCGGAGGGCGGCCATGAGGCCCGGGACGAAGGCGGCCACGCTCCCCAGGGCGAGGGTGGCCAGGAAGTTGACCGCCATCTCCTGCGGCACGAACTTCACCGGGATCTCGTCGATGTAATAGATGTCCGGCGGGAAGGGGTGCCACCCGGTGGTGCGGTGGATCGTGTCGGCGATCTCGTTGATGTAGGCGCCGGTGAGGATCCCCGCCCCGATCCCCACGGCCATGGCGAGGAGCGCGATCAGGACGCCCTGCCCCACGAACAGGCCCAGGACGCCGCTGCGGGTGGCGCCGATCGCCCGCAGGATCCCCAGCTCGCGCACCTTGGTGTGCACGCTCATGAACAGCACCAGGAAGATCGAGGCCGAGGCGGCGACCACGATCATCATGGTGATGAGGCGGATCAGCAGCTTCTCCATCTGGACCGCCCGCAGCAGGTTCTGGTTTCGCTCCTCCCAGGTCTTGATGTAGTAGCCCTCCAGCGCCGGCAGCGGGATCGGCTTCACGGCGGCCTGCCGGATGTCCTGCTTGAGGGCCTCCTTGGTCAGGGGGGCCAGCTTGTGGTCGGCCAGCTTGAGCGAGTAGCCGGTGACCTTGCCGGGGACCTTGATGAACTCCTGCAGCGCCGGGAGCGAGGTGTACAGCACGCGCCGGTCGGTGTCGTGGTGGCCGGTGCGGAACAGGCCGACCACCTTGAACCGCTTGTCCTGGGCGACCTCCCCCTCCTCGCTGGCGGTGGTCAGGCGGATCGTGTCGCCGAGCATGAGCCCGCCCTGGTAGCTCTTGGCGAAGTAGATCCCGACCGCCACCGTGGGCAGGTCCGGCTCGTCGGGGTGCCCCTTCATGAGGTGCTCGAAGATCGCCTCGGCGTCGGCCTCGGCGGGGAGCGTGTCGGCGATCATCTGCAGGTCCGCCTGCTCCTCCTCGCCGCGCAGGTCGAAGTCTTGCATCTGCAAGAACGCCTCCCGCGGCGACAGGAAGTAGCTGCGGAACACCGAGACCTCGGCCTCCTTCTCGGGGATCACGCCCTTGAGGAAGGCGTAGTCGATCTTGTCGACCCGCTTGTTGAGGACCGGGTTCTCGAGATAGGGAGCGCTGGCGACCACGTTGGGCAACCCCTCGAGGTAGCGCTCGATCGCCGGGTCGTCGGGCAGCGCGAAGGGGCGGGCGCTCCACAGGGTCAGGTCGGAGAGGGTGCCGCGCAGGCGCCGGTGGAACTCCTCCTGGAAGCCGCTCATGACCGAGGGCATGAGCACCAGGGCCCACACCGCGGCGCCCAGCGCCAGCACGGCCACCAGGGACAGCAGCCGCCGGGTGAGGTAGCGACCCGCCAGGAAGAAGGTGTACTTGCGCGGGAGGAGCGCCATTGGAGGCCTCTCGAAGTCGGCGGATCGTATGCCCGCCTGCGGAGGGGCGCAAGGCACGTGCCTGGCGCATCCACCTCCCTCGACCGGCCGCGGCGCGCCGGAATTCGATCCCGCCTGGGCGCGCGGGCGCGCGGCGGCCGCTCGTAGAATCGCGGGCGTGACGCACCCCGCGATCCTCCACGCCGACGACGACCTGCTGGCGGTCCTCAAGCCGGCGGGGGTGAACACCCACCGGCCGGCGCCCGAGGCGCCCGAGGGGGTGTACGAGTGGGCGCGGCGGGTGCTCGCCCCCGGCGAGGACCTCTCGCTGCTGCACCGCCTCGACAAGGAGACCAGCGGGGTGCTGGTGCTGGGGCGCTCGACCCGGGCCAACCAGAGCCTGGCGGCCCAGCTCGAGCAGCGCCGGTGCGCCAAGGCCTACCTGCTGCTGACGCCGCACGACCCGCGCCGGCCTGGCCGGCAGCGGTGCGACGAGCGGCTGCCGACCAAGCGGCGGCGGCCGCGGCCGGGGGACGACCAGGAGGCGGTGACCGAGTTCGAGGTCCTCGAGCGGGGCACCCCTGGCGGCTTGGACCTGGTCGAGGCCCGTCCGCACACCGGCCGCACCCACCAGGTGCGACTCCACGCCACCCGGTTGGGAATGCCCATCCTCGGCGACGCCGAGTACGGGGGCGCGCCTGCCGTCCGCCTGTTCCTGCACGCCGCCCGGTTCGAGGCCGACCACCCGGCCGGCGGGCGCTTTCGCGCCGCGGCGCCCCGCCCCGCCAGCTTCGACCTCGTCCTCGCCGGCCGCCGGCCGGGCGGCGCCCGGGTGGCGGCGCAGGCGGCCCTCGAGGCGCGGGCGGCGCTGTTCGACCCCGCCGACACCGAGGCCTACCTGTGGATCGACCGCCACCCCGACGGCTTCCCCGACCTGCGGGTCGAGCGCCTGGGCGCGGTGGCGGTGGCGATCCGGTACGACGACGGCGCCGGGCCGCTGAAGCCCGCCTGGGTGCAGGCGCTGATGGCGGTCGGCGGCCTCACGGCCCTGGTGGAGCAGCGTCGGCCCAAGCGCGGGCTGGGCGGCCCTCCCCAGGTGCTGTCGGGCTCGCTGCCCTCGCTGCGGTTCGAGGTGCAGGAGCTGGGCCTGCGCTACCTCGTCGACCTCGAGGCCAGCCCCACCTCGACGGGGCTGTTCCTCGACCAGCGCGAGACCCGCCGGCGGCTCCTGTCCCTGGACCTCTCCGGCAAGAGCGTGCTGAACGCCTTCGCCCACACCGGCGCCCTGTCGGTCGCCGCGGCCCGGGCGGGCGCGACCACCCTGACCCTCGACCTGTCCCGCCGCTACCTGGCCTGGGCCCAGGAGAACCTGCGCCTCAACGGCCTCGACCCGGCCGCGCACGACTTCATCTACGGGGACGCCCTGGACTGGATGCGCCGCCTGGGGAAGAAGGGGCGCGCCTTCGACCTGGTGCTGGTCGATCCGCCCAGCGCGAGCACCAGCCGCGCCAAGGGGAAGAAGGGGCGCACCAAGAGGTGGTCGGTGGAGCGCGACCTCGGCGACCTCGTGGAGCAGGCGGCCCGGCTGGTTGCGCCCGGCGGGACGCTGTACGTGTCGACCAACCTGCACCGCATGACCTGGGACCGCTTCCGCGCCCAGGTGGAGGAGGGCCTGCAGGCGGCGGAACGGCAGGGGGTCCTCGAACCCTGGACGCTGCCCCTCGATCACCGCACCGGCCCGGGAGATCCGCCCTACCTCAAGGCGGCGTGGCTGGCGCTGGATGGAGCTTGAGCCCCGCGACCCCCGCGAGTCGACCGCCGAGTCGAGCGAGCAGCCGATCGCGCCCCACCGCGTCGCGCTGCGGGCTGTCCTGCAAGGCGGCCTGACGGGCGGAGCGGTGGCGGTGTTGGGCCTGACGCGAGGCGCGCTGCGGGGGAGCAGCGACATGGAGTTCGTCGCCTTGCCCGCCATGGGTTGGGCGTTCGCGGCCGCCATGTACTGCGTGATCTACGTGGTCGCTGCCGCCTCGATTTCCCAGGCGGCCCCAGCGCAGTGGTAGAACGGCCGCCATGACCGCGATCCCCTTCACCACCGACCAGGCCCTGGTGGTCGTGTTCGACCCCGCCGTCCTCCGCCACCGCGTCCGCGAGCCGCGCGGCTGGTGGCGCCTGCCCGACCTGCTCGACCTGCCCGAGGTCGAGGGGCGCCGAGCCGCGATCTGGCCGATCGGGCGCGAGGGCAGCTTCCGGGTCGCCCTGCGCGTCGCCGAGGACCTCCAGCCGGCCGAGGCGGAGCGGGCGGTCGACGCGGTGTCGGGCCTGGGGGTGGTCGTCGAGTCGGGGCAGGTGTTCGTCGGCTCGGGCGACCGCCTGCCGGGCGGCGGCGGCGGCGACCGCATGCCGCACATCCCCGACACGGGCGCGGTGCTCGACGTGCCGCCGGGCGAGTACACCGCCGAGCTCCACCTGCTGCGGTGGCGCGAGGATGACGCCTTCTTCGACGAGGACGGGGAGGTGGTGAAGGACGCGCCGGCCGACTTCGTGATCCTGCTCAAGACGCCCCAGCCCGACGACGAGCCGCCGGCGCGGCTCCCCGACCTCCTCGACCTCATGCCCAAGGCGGAGGCCAAGGGGCGCGCCAAGGTGGGGCTGGTGCCGCGGCGGCGGCGCAGCGAGCCCGAGCCGGTGCGCGGGCGGCGGCGGCGCAGCGGGGGCGCGGCCCCCTCGCTCGGCGAGGGCGGCACGACGCCGCGCGCGCCGCGCAGCGTCCCCTCCGAGATGGCGGCCTACCACCCCGAGCAGGTGCGCGACGCCTTCCGCGAGGTCCTGTACGAGCACGTGCTCCACCCCCCGGAGGACCTGGGGCTGGCCTCGATCGCCTTCCGGCCCCGGGATCGGACGCTGCTGGCCCACGACATCGCCATGGACGTGCTCTACAAGAAGCTCACCCGGGTGCGCGAGCAGCTGCGCATGCTGGAGGCCAAGGTCAACCGCGACGGGCCGCTCGACCTCGCCGACAAGGTGGAGCTGCAGGGGCCGATCACCGGGGTCTACCTGGCCGTGGACGGCCTGCTCGACGCGCTCGGCGACGAGTGGGCCCGCGCCGCGGCGGGCCGCTAAGCGAGGGGGCACGATTCCGAGTCGCTCGTCGCGCGGCACCTAGCGGTTAGCAGTTAGCCATTAGCTGTTAGAGCTGTCGCTCCTCGAGAGCTCCTCGCAAG
>JAWLGW010000647.1:2811-4625 GCA_041690735.1 Planctomycetota bacterium | reverse complement strand
AGTCGGGCTTGAGGTTGCCGCGCTTCACCAGCACCTCGCCCAGGCGGCGCCGGAAGGCGCTCCGCTCCAGCTCCGCCAGCAGCCGCGCCAGGGCGTCCTTGTTGATCGTGGTGCCGCGCTCCAGCAGGCGCACGTAGCTCGCCTCGTGGCGCACGTGCTCGTACAGGGCGGCCCGGTGGCGGAGCAGCTCGAGCTGCTGCTGGGTCAGCCGGCCGGCCTCGGTCAGCCGGTTGACGAGGTCCTTGCGCTGCTCGGGGTGCGCGTCGATCGTCCGCAGGAGCTCGCGGACCTCGTCGGCGCCGGCGAACCCGAGCTGGACCGCCATCTTCCCGGCGATCACGTCGAACGTGCTGAGCATGACCCCTCCCCCGAGGGGTTAGTTTCCTCGACCGCGGCCGGCAGTCCAGGCCAAACGAGCGGGCAAACGCGCCAGCCTGCGGACCGTAGACTCCTTCCCCCCGTCCCGATCGAGGAGGCGAAGCATGCGAAGCGCGGGACCGAGCGCCCCTATCTCGAGCCCGATCGTTCTGACCGTGATCGCGCTGCTGGCCGGCGCCGCGAGCGAGGTCCGGGCGCAAGGGTTCCCCGGCCGCCAGCAGGAGGACCTCGTCAACTTCGGGGCCCTGGGCGCCGGCGGGCAGGTCGAGGGCGCCAAGCTGCGCGTGCGGCAGGTGTACGAGGGCCCCGGCCAGCAGGCGGGCCTGCGGGCCGGCGACGCGATCGTGGCCGCGGCCGGCCGCTCCTTCCAGGCCGGGGGCGAGGGCGGTCCGCAGCTGCAGCTCGTCGCGGCGATCGAGGCGGTGGAGGGGTCGCGCAAGCGCCGCCCGCTCCAGCTCACCGTCGAGCGAGGGGGCGACACGGTCGAGCTGGAGGTGGGCCTGCCGCGCCTGGGCGAGCACGCCCGCAGCTGCCCCCAGAAGTGCAAGAAGTGCGACCGGATCGTCAAGGCGGGCCTGGAGTTCCTGGCCCGGACCCAGGCCAGCGACGGCAGCTTCCCCACCGACCTCGGCGGCAAGACCGGCAAGGTGGTGGTGACCTCCCTGGGCGGCCTGGCCTTCCTGGCGGCCGGCGCCTCCCCCGGCGCGCCGCCCCTCGCCAGGGCGACCCAGTACGTGCTCAGCAAGTGCAACGCGGCCGACGACTCGCCCTTCGGGCGCATGGGCGGCGGCGGGGGCGGCAACTGGAACCAGGTCAACTGGGAGCTCTCCTACGGGCTCATGTTCCTGGCCGAGATGGCCCGGGCCACCCGCAGCGCGGAGCTCAAGGCCAAGTGCGCCGAGCTGGTGGCAGCGGTCCAGCAGAACCAGGAGGCCAGCGGCGGCTGGGCCCACGGCCCCGGCGGCCCCAACGCGCTGGGCTACGTCGAGCTGGAGATCATGTCCAACTACGCCCTGCTGGGCCTGGGCGCCGCCCGCCGCCTGGGGCTCGACCTCGACGAGGAGAAGGTAGGCAAGGCGCTGACCTGGATCGAGGGGACCAGCAACGGCGACGGCGGGGTGGGCTACTCGCACCGGCAGGGGCAGAAGGGCTTCGGCGACCCCGGCCGCACCGCCGGCGCCCTGGTCGCCTTCGCCAACCTCGGCCAGGCGCGTCACCCGTTCTTCGGCAAGATGGCCGACTTCTTCGTGGGGCGCCTCGACACCCTCCCGGCGGGCCACGTCTCCCCCGCCATGCACCTGCTGGCCGGCGCCATGGCCTCGCGGGTCCTGGGCAAGAAGGTGTGGAGCCGCTTCATGGACGCCTACCGGCTCCACATCATGAGCGCCCGCAAGCCCGACGGCTCCTTCGCCTCCACGCCCACCGAGGAGTCGCGC
>JAWLGW010000647.1:0-2801 GCA_041690735.1 Planctomycetota bacterium | reverse complement strand
CCCCGCTGGACCACCGCCACCTACGTGCTGATCCTCTCCCTGTACAAGGGCGAGGAGACCCTGCCCTTCCTGCTGGGGGGAGAGGACGGCGGCAGCAGCCGCCGGCGCCGGCCGCGGACCGGCGGCGGGTAGACCTCTGCGAGCGGGTTCACCGGGTGCGGGAGGCCCCGAACGCCTGAGCGTTCAGCGGGCGTTCAGCTCCCGGATCCGGGCGCGGAAGGCGCGGACGATCGCCGTCTCGCTCTCCTGACCGCCCCGGGCCAGGGCCCGGCGCACCTCGTCGAGCGGGAGGTCGGGGAGGGCGGCGCTGCGGTCGACCGGGTGGTAGTCGCCCGCGTCGCGCAGGCGCTCGACGGTGAGGGTGCGGCCGTCGTAGCGCCACAGCTCCGGGATCCCCAGGGCGGCGTAGATCGGGAGGCGAGCGACGACCCGGGTCGAGACCTCGACCTCGAGGGCGAGGTCGGGGGGCGGATCGGCGCTGAGGTCCAGGCGCTCCTTGCCCCGAATCGCCCCCGCGTGCTGCACGTAGTAGCACTCGTCGGGCTCGAGTCCCTTGAGCACGTCGGCGCGCTTGAAGGTCGTCGAGCCGCGGCTCTCGAGGTCGATCCCTCGCTCCTCGGTGTAGGCCTCGATCAGGCGGGCGAGCAGCTTCTTGCCCTGCTCGTGCTTCGACGACGGGGACATGATCTCGAGGCGCCCTCCGTCGTAGGTGATCCGGCCGCCGGGTCCTGCCAAGTCTGCGAGCAGCCCCTCGAAGGTCGCCCAGCTCACGTGCTCCAGGACGACGCTCTGCCGATCGTCGGCAATGGTCACGCTCATCGCGATACGCTCCTCGTGCAGTGTAACGCCTCGGGGTCCGGCGCGACCCGCCGCAGCTCCGGTTCGACGCTCGGCGCGACCCGCGCCAGCTGAGTGAGAGGCTGAGGGGTGATCACCAGCCAGGTCCACTCGCGCCCGCACAGCACCCGCCCGCGCCAAGCGTCCCGCCGGGCGCGTCTCGCGGGCAAAGACTGCCCAGCCGGTTCAGGTGCGTCTCTGGCGGCGGACCGCCGGGGGCTCGCGGGTGCAAGTCCGAGACCGCACCGGCAGCACCCGCCGCCGCTCGGGATCGCTCCCCGTGCGGCCGCTCGCTCCGTCTCAGGTCCGCGGCGTGCGAAGGGGGCGGCCATGACCGTCGCCCGCCGCGTGCTCCCCGCAGGGATCCACTTCGTGACTCGCCGCTGCTCGCGCCGCGAGCTGCTGCTCACGCCCCGCAAGGAGGTCAACGACATCGTCCGCTACACCCTGGCGGTGGTCGCCTCCCGCTACAAGGTGCGGGTCTGCGGCTTCGCCGCCTCGACGAACCATCAGCTATGCACACACTCAGAGCCGGCCCCAGGTCGACGTCAGCGCCCTGGAAGTGGTGGCGCTTCTTCTTCTTCCCCGGCTTCGGCCCCTCGGTCCTGACCTCCACGGAGACCACGGCCACGGCTGCTGAGAAGACGGCAGCGAGCTGCTCGGCCCGGTCGTCTGGCGAGACAGAGCAGATGTCGTCAATCACCCGCATGGCCTCGTCTACCAGGGGCTCAAGGTCCTGAACCTGGGCAGCTCGCTCCTCTGCCCGCACCAGCTCGGCGTCAAGCTCCGCCTGGCGGGCGGCCCATGCTTCGACCTTCGCCGCCAGGCGCTTCGCGGCCGTCTTTCCAACCGCGCCCATGTTCTCGGTCGCGCGGTCGAGCTTCGCTTCAAGGTCGGCGTGTTCCTTCTTGAGCTTGACCACGTCGGCAGGCGCACCCGCCCGCGCCTCATGCTGGCGAGTGAACCGGGCCAGGATCTCCTCGCGCAGCCGCTCCCGGTCGAGGCGGGCCACGGCCCGCTGCATGACGGAGAGCACGCCGCGCTCAAGGTCGGTCGCGGTGACCGTCCAGGCGCTGCACTCCCGCCAGCGAACGTAGCTCATGCACAGATAGCGACGGGACGTCTTCCCGCGACGGGTCGAGCAGGAACCTACGAGCGGCTCGCCGCAGCGAGAGCAGCGAGCGAGACCCGTCAGCGGGTAGCTGCGCGGGACAGGAGCACTGCTGCTGCCACCGCGCTTCGAGAGCACCTGCTGGGCACGTTCCCACACAGCACGGGAGACCAGCGGGACGTGATGGTCTCGGACGGTCTCCCAATCAGCCGGGTCGGTCCGGACAGTTACCCCGGCCTCATGCTCGGGGACGTCCACGGTCTGACCGCCCACCCTGCGCTTGTATCGCGCCTTGCTCGTCTTCCCCCACACCAGGTCACCGCAGTAGGCAGGATTCGCGAGCATGGTCCTGATAGCGGCTGGCTGCCACTTGCCGCCCCCAGGCCCGGGGACACCCCGCTCGTTCAGCTCCTTCGCCAAACTGCTGTATCCAATGCCCCCGCTGCCATAGCGGTCGAACAGCTCGCGCACGACAGCGACCTCTGCGGGGTCACCCGGGACGAACCGCATGGCGGTCCAACCGGGCGGCGTCCGCTCGCTGCGCTGGACAATCAGGGTCGACCCGTTCGCGAGCGTCAGCTCCTTCGCGAAGCCGTAAGGGGCCCTCTGTCCGATTCGCCCTTCCGACGCTGCCCGGGACTGGCCGCGCAGGCAGTCAGCAGCCAGGGTGCGCAGATACTCACCGGCGGCGTGATGCTCGGTCGTCGCGACAAGAGCATCGGCCAGGGCATTGCCGGTGCTGACGCTGCCCTCAAGGTACTGAAGCCGCCAGCCGGCCCGCTCGATCCGACGCTCACGCGCCAGGGCGTCCCGGGCGTCGCTGGCGCGGGCCAGCCGGTTCCTGCGCCACGCG
>JAWLGW010000646.1:0-4625 GCA_041690735.1 Planctomycetota bacterium | reverse complement strand
GGCGAATCGAGAACGGTTACCTGCTGCGGGACGCGGACTTGCTCCAAGCGGTCGCGGAGCTCCTGACGGGTCACCCCCGCGACCACGGCTGGCAGCGGCCAACCTGGACGCGCGAGCTGCTGTCTTTGACTCTGGCGGCCCTGGGATTCGAACGGCCGAGCGTCACGACGGTCGGCCGCGCTCTGCAGGACCTACGCGCCACTTGGAAGGCAGCGCGCCCGATCGTCGAGTGCCCGTGGGGGAGGAGGAAGAAGAAAGCCCTTCCTCGTCTCTCCCTACTAAACGGCAGCCACGATCATGAGCGGTCGCGTCGACACCTGTGCGCGCTACCACCCGCCCTCGCAGCGACCGCTCATGATCGTGACCTGCCGTTTAGCAGGAGGAGCGCCGGCAGGGCCACCAGGTCACACACCAGCGCGGTGAGGCAGGTGAGCGCGATCAACCCGCCGAAGGCGCGGGTGGGCAAGAAGTCCGAGGTGAGGAACGCCCCGAAGCCGATGGCCACCGCGCAGGTGGTCGTGGCGACGGGCCGCCCCACCACCCGCAGGGCGTCGGCCACCGCGTCCGCGCGCGAGGCCCCGCCGCCCAGCCGGTGGTGGACGTGGTGGAGCAGGTGGATCGTGTCGTCGACCACCAGGCCCAGGGCGATCCCGGCCACGGTGACGGTGGCGGTGTTGAGGGGCACCCCCAGCCAGCCCATGCCGCCCAGGGTGACCAGCACCGGCAGCACGTTGGGGAGCAGCGACACCAGCAGGAGGCCGATCGACCGGTAGACGGCCCCCAGGAGCAGCGTCACCACCCCCAGGGCCAGGGTGAAGGAGCTGAGCTGCGTCTCGACCAGCAGCACCTGCACCCGCACCAGGAGGGGCACCGCCCCCGTGAGGTGGAGCCGGAGCCCGCCCGTCGACAGCTCGGCCGGCACGTCCCGGCGCAGGGTCTCCACCAGCCGGTGGAAGGCGTCCGACGACCCGGTGGCGCAGGTGACGGTCACCCGCAGGGCCAGCCCCCCGGCGCTGGTCTGCTGCAGGTAGGCGCCGCCCTCGCGCGCGCCCGCGGCGACCTGGGCGCGCAGCAGCGCGGCCCGCGCGGCCAGCGACAGGTCGGCCAGGCGCGGGTCTCGCAGCGGCGAGATCACCTGCGCCCGTCCGCTGGCCGCGCCGGGGCCGGCGTGCGCCGCGGCCTCGGCGAAGCGGTCCAGCGCCTCGAGGGTCTCCTCCCGCCGCACCTCGGCCGCGGGGCCCTCCAGGAAGAGCTCCAGCGGGGTCAGGCCGAGCCAGCCGGGCTCGACCGCCGCGTAGCCCTGCGGCAGGCGGTGCTCCGCGGGGAAGAACCGGAGCACGTGCGACTCGACCTCCAGCCGCCGCGTCCCCTCCAGCGCCAGCGCCCCCACCAGCGCCGCTGCCAGCAGGATCCAGGCGCCGCGACGGGTGGCGAACCGCGCCACCGCGTCGGCCCGCGCCGCGGTCCACAGGCCGCGCCCGCGCGCGGCGGCGCCCGCGGGGCGTACGGCGCCCGAGCGCACCAGCAGGCAGGGGAGCAGGGTGAACGACAGGACGAACGCCGCCAGCGCCCCCAGCCCCGCGAACAGGCCCAGGTCGCGCACCGGCGGGATCTCGGACACGAGCAGCGACGCGAACCCGACCGCGGTGGTGGCGGCGGTGAGGGCGCAGGGGCGGACCGTCTCGCGGATCGCGCGGCTCCAGGCCGCGACGCGGTCGCCTTCCTCCTCTCCCTCCAGCCCCTGGAAGCGGGTGACCAGGTGCAGGGCGTAGGCGGTGGTGAGCACGGCCACGATCGCCGGGAGCACCACCAGGATCATGTTGAGGGTCCGCCCCGCCAGGGCGACGCCGCCCACCGTCCAGATCGCCGCCGCGCCGGCGGTGAGCAGGACGCCCGCCACCAGGCGGAGGTCGCGCAGGGCCAGCCACAGCACCGCGCCCAGCAGCGCGGCCACCAGGGGGAACAGTCCGCCGAACGAGCGCCGCGAGGCGACGTCGAGGTCGTGGGTGAGCGCCTCCGGTCCGACGAGGTGCGCGTCGGCCCAGCCGCCCGCGTCGCCGGCCTGGGCGCTGTCGGCGAGGGCGCCCTCGATCGCCGCCACGCAGGCGGCGCGCTCGGCCGGCCCGAGGTCCGCCTGGGGCAGCACCAGCAGGCCCGCCCACCGCCCGTCCGGCGACAGCAGGACCTGTCCGGCGGGGGACGCGACCAGGTGCACCGCGGGAGACGTCCGGCGCGGGACGACCGCGTCAGGGGGCGGGAGGACTCCGGCGCCCGCAGGGTCCGCCAGCAGGGCCGCGGCTCGCTCGCGAGCGACCGCGTCCGCGAGCGCCTGCCGGGCCGGCGCCCGCAGGTCGACCGGCGCCGCCAGCACCTCGCCCAGCGGCTGGGCGAAGGCCTCCCAGGCTCGGCGCGAGGCGGCCAGCACGGCCTCGAGGGGGGCGCCCGCCGGCGTCGCCGCCAGGGTGGGCGCCAGGGTCGCGGCCCGCACCACTCGGGGCAGCAGGGCCGCGGGAGCGACCGCCGCGGCCCGGTCGAGGTGCTCCCGCAGGCGCGCGTCGCGGGCGGCGCCAGGCGGCGCGGCGGCCAGGCGCGTCGCCAGGAACAGGTCGGGGCCGCCGCCGTACAGGTCTGGCGCCGCCGCGGCCAGCCGCGCCATGAGGGCGTCGACCCGGGGCAGGTCCGCCAGCAGCGCGGGCGTGCGCGCGGCGCGAGTCTCGGCGCCGCGCGCCAGGGCCCAGGCGTACAGGGCCTCCTGGGCCGCGCGCGGCAGGTCCGCCGCGTCGTCCACCCAGCGCCCGTCCCCCAGGTCCGCGGCCGCCGCCGGGGCGAGGGGCACCAGGGCGCGCAGGGCGGCCTGCTGCGCCGCCCGGGCGCTGCGGAGCGCGCGCGGGTCGTCGGGCTCGAGCAGCAGCGCCGGGAGGGTGGCGTGCGCCTCGGCCCGCACCCGCTCCAGCTCCGCGGCCGCCGAGCCCGAGGCGCCCGCCGCCGCCGCGTCGAGGGCGGCCAGGGTGGCGGGGAGGTCGGCCCGCGCGCGCTCGGCGAGGCTGCCGGCGGCCACCGGGGCCCGCACCTCGACCACCCCCGCCGCCTGCTCGAGGCGCTGGGCGAGCGCCAGCAGGCGCGGCGCCCAGTCGGCGGGCGGGGCCTCCCCCGGGGGCGCGAGCCGCAAGGCGACGAGCAGGAAGGTGTCGGCGCCGAAGCGCTCGCGGAAGGCGAGGTACACCTCGCGCTCGGGAGCGCGCTCGGGCAACCACGCCGCGGGGGTGTTGTCGGTGCGCACCCGGGCGGCCGAGGCCGCCAGCAGCGCGGTGGTCAGGGAGATCGCGGCCAGGACCCAGCCCGACCGGCGGAGCGCGCTCACGGGCAGCTGCGCCGCCTCCTCAGAAGTACCGCGACCCTTCGCCGCCCTGGCCCTCGGGCTGCGCCGGCGCCTCCTCCGCGAGCAGCGCCTCGACCAGCCCGCGCAGCGCCTCGTAGTCGCGGTAGCCGACCTCCTTGGCCCGCACCCGCCCCTCCTTGTCGACGAACAGCGTGGTGGGGAAGGCGCGCAGGTCGGGCACCTTGCGCAGGTCGGCCCGGTCGCTCAGCAGGGTGAGGGGGTACTCGACCCCCATCTTCTCGGCGAAGGCCCGCACCTTGGCCACGGCCTCGGGTCCGGCCTGCCCGTGCTCCCAGGTCATGCCGACCACCTCCACCCGGCCCCTCAGCTCCTCCCTGAGCTTGACGAAGTGAGGGATCTCCATGCGGCAGGGCGGGCACCAGGTGCCCCAGTAGTCGACGATCACCACCTTGCCCCGCAGGTCGCTCAGGCGGAGGGTCTCGCCGGCGAGGGTCTGGACCTCGAAGTCGTAGGGGAACAGCGCCTCGCTGGCCAGCGCCTTGCGCCCCTCCGCCCGCGCCGCCTCGGCCAGCCGCGCCTTGGCCCGGGTCAGCAGGCGCTCGAACCGCTCGGCGGCCCCGTCGCTGGCCCGGATCGGCTCGAGGTCAGGGTCCTTGGCGATCAGGTCGAAGTCGTCGAAGCCCGCCTCCAGCGCCCGGGCCAGGGCGTCGAGGGCCGCTTGCTCCTCCCCCCGCAGGGAGCGGGCGCAGGCGCTGTTGTACAGCGCGACCTGCCGGGTGGCCGCCTTGCGCTCCTCGGGGACCGCCAGCGCGTCTACGCCCGCCAGCACCTGCTGGTACGCGGTCAGGGCGTCCCCGTAACGCGTCCGCGCCTCGGTTCGCTTGGCCTCGGCCGCCGCGCCCTCCAGGCCCTCGGCCTGGGCCCTCAGCCGGTTCCCGGCCTCTAGGGCGGCGTAGGCCTCGGTCATGAGGCGTTGGATCCGCTGCGGCGAGGGCGCCTCCTCCTGCGCGAGGGCGGACGGCGTGCTGGCTGGGGCGACGAGGGCGACGAGCAGGCAGGCGGACAGACGGGCGAGGGCGGGGACGGCGCGGGGCATGAGGGCCTCCTCTCCAGAGCGACCGGCATGATCGGGGCCGCCCGCAGCGCCGTCAACGCGCCGTCACTAAACGGAGGTGCACGATCATGGTGGTCGCGCGAGAGCGTCTTCTGGCTCGGAGGCTGGTCGACGCGACCGTCCATGCTCGTGCGCCTCCGTTTAATAGGGACAGGGAGAGGAAGCGTTCCC
>JAWLGW010000645.1:0-4639 GCA_041690735.1 Planctomycetota bacterium | reverse complement strand
GTCCCCCTCCAGGCGACCGAGGGCGCGCAGCAGCTCGATCGCCGTGTCGCGCTCCCCCTCCTCGGCGTACAACCCCGCCAGCTCGAGGCGCTCCTCGGCGCCCGCGGCGCCGCTGAGGGCCTGGATCTTGGCCCGCCGCTGCCGGCCCTCGCTCGCCTCCAGGGCGTGCTTGAGGGCCAGGTCCTCGGGGTGGCGCTCCACCGCGCGGCGCAGCAGCGCCACCGCGTCGTCGAGCCGGCCGGCCCCCAGGGCCAGGGTCGCCAGCCGCTCGAGGTCCGCCGTGGAGCCCGCCCCCGCCTCGACCAGCACCGACAGGGCCTCGTACGCCTCGTCCCGCCGGCCGGCGCCCTCCAGCAGCCGGGCCAGCTCGATCCGCGCCTCCGTGTCGTCGGGCTCGGCGGCGACGTACCGGCGCAGGTGCCCGATCGCCCCCTCCACGTCGCCCATGCGCCGGCGCGAGCGGGCGACCGACAGGGCCAGGGCGGCGTAGCCCTCCTCCTCGGCCAGCACCCGCTCGGCGATCGTCACCGCCCGCTCGAGGTCGAAGGGGTTGGCGTCCTCGAGGTACGCCCGCAGCCCCACCACGGCGTCCTGCACCCGCTGCCCGCGGGCGTAGTGGTCGAGCAGCGCCAGCCGCGCCTGCGGGTCGTCGGGCTCCCGCTCGAGGTACCCCTCCAGCGCGGCGATCGCCGCCTCGTGCGCGCCGCCGTGCACGTGGAGCCGGGCCAGCAGCAGGGCCAGCTCGCGGTCCGCGCCGGCGTCGGCCTCCTCCCGCACCTGCTCCGCCACCGCGATCGCCTGCGGGACCGCGTCCGGGACGTGCTCCGCCACCCACTCCAGCTGCTCGATCGCCTCGGGCAGGTCGCCCCGCTGCCCGTGGGCCGCCGCCAGCTCCAGCCGGGCGGTGGCGTCCTGCTCGTCCGCCAGCAGCCGCGCCTCCAGCTCGCGCACCCGCTTGGCGAACGCCCGCTCGGTGAGGCGGTCGAGCTCGTCGTCGAGGGTGCGGTCGTCGCTGCCCGCCTGCTCGTGGGCCGCGGTCAGCTCGGCGATCGCGCCCTCGAGGTCGCCCACGGCCGCCAGCGCCCGCGCCAGCTCCCGCCGGGTGGCGACGTCCTCGGGGGCGGCGTCGCGGGCGCGCCGCAGCGCCCGCACGCCCTTGTCGGTCTCGCCCCGCTCCAGGTAGATCACGCCCAGGGCCCGGAACTCGACCGACGTCCCCGCCCCCTGCTGGACCACCGCCATGAGGTGCTCCTCCGCCTGGGGGCCGGCGCCGAGGGCGGCGTAGGCGAGGCCCAGCCGGCGGCGGGCCTCGAGCACCAGGGCCGGGCTGGAGGCGGCCGCGCCCTGCACCAGCGGCGCCAGCAGGCGCACCGCCTGGAAGGGGCGCCCCACCGCCACGAACGTCTTGCCGCAGGCGAGCCGCGCCAGCACCGAGCCGCCGGCGCGCCCCACCAGCGACTCGGCCAGGGCGGTCGCCAGCGGATAGGGGGGCCGCTCCTTGCCCAGGATCTGATCGAGGAGCCGGGCCGCGCCGTCGAGGTCGCCCTGGGCCGCCTTGGCCTCGGCCTCTTGCCGCACCGGCTCCAGGCTCTGGGGGTCGCGCTTGACCACCTCCTCGATCACCCGCTGGGCCCCGGCGGCGTTGCCGACCTTGCGCAGGGCGGCGGCCAGGGCGACCGCGTCCTTGAGCTCGCCCTTCCCCGGTCCCACGATCCGCTGGTAGGCGCCGATCGCCTCCTGGAGGCGCCCCAGGCGCACCAGCAGCTGCGCGTAGCCGCGCACCACCGCCGGGTCGTTGGGGTCCGCCCGCACCGCCTGGGTGTAGGTCTGCAGGGCCGCGGTCTCGTCGCCCTGCCCCGCCAGGGCCTCGCCCAGCGCCGCCAGGCCCCGGGCCGCGCCGGGGTCGCGGGCGAGCGTGCTCTCGGCCAGGTCCTTGGCCGCGGCGAACCGCCCCGCCTGGCACAGGAGCGAGACCTGCGCCGCCCGCCCCTCGATCGCCACCCGGCGGAAGAAGCCGCGCTCCTCGGGCTCGAGCTCCTCGGCGCGGGCCGCGCGCCCGGTGCCCCGCGGGTCCGCCGCCGGGCGCTGCTCCGCCGGGCGAGGGGTCGGCGTCTGGGGCGGCCCGGCCGCGACCGGCGCGGGGCCAGCCCCGGACCCTGCCGCAGGTCCAGGCGCGGCCTGCACCAGCGGCTGCACGTCGTCCATGCTGTTGTGGAGGCCGGTGGGCGGGTCGACCGCCAGCGGCCCCTCGCCCAGCAGGCCCGCCGGCAGCGGCAGCGGGTCGAGGGGCTGCCCGGGGGGCGGCGCGCCTCCCAAGATGCCGGCCGGCAGCGGCAGCGGGTCGAGGGGCTGACCGGGCGGCGGCCCCCCCGCGTAGGAGCCTGGCGGGGGGGTCATGGGCGGAGCGGCCTGGGGATGAGTCTGCGGATGGGTCTGGGGATACGTCTGGGGATAGGGCTGAGGGTAGGCGTGGACGGCCGGAGGCGCGGCGGACGCGCCCGCCTGGGCGTCGATCCCCACCCAGCCCTTCTTCTTGGCGATCCCCAGCAGGTGCTCGTAGATCTGCTTGGCGTGGGTCTCGTTCTCGTCGGCCAGCTCGAAGCACAGCTGCTGGGCGGCCCGGGCGTCGGCCCGGCGAATGGCGGCGAAGACCTGCCCCTTGAAGTCCTCGGTCAACACGACCTGCTTCTTCTCGGCCGGCGCCTTCTTCTTCTTCTTCTTCTTCTTTCCGGCCCGACCGGCGCCCGACGGCCCCGCGCCGCGGCGGGGGCCGGCCGGCGCCTCGGCCACCTCTTCGCCGCGGATCGGCCGCTGGCAGCGAGGGCAGTCGTCGCCCTGCAGCGAGTCCTCGTACACCTCGTAGCCGCAGCGGGAGCAGCGCAGCATCTCCTTGAGGTCGAGCGACAGGTCGCCCATGCCCGACGAGGCGCTCATGGCCTTGCCGCACCGCTGGCAGGTGGGCGGGGCCACCGCCCCGCCGTGCGCGTGTCCGCAGTGGGCGCAGCTATGCGTCTGCACGCGCCTCTCCCTCGTCGGCGTAGATCGCCAGGATGCGCTCCACCCCGGCCAGGCTCAAGGTGTGACGCACGCACTCGGCGGGCGCCGCGATCCGCAGGCCGAGCGACGCCGACAGCTTGGCCAGCATGGCGACGCCGGTCGACGACAGGTACTCCACCTGCCCGAGGTTCACCACCCGCAGCCCCTCGTGGCCCCGCAGGACCTCCTCCACGGCGACCCCCGCCTCGCGGTCGAACTTGCCGCGCACCCGGACCACGACCCCGCCCGGGATCGCCTCGTGGGAGAGCTGGTACGACGTCGCCATGGGGGGGCCTCCCTCACTCGTATTCGATCCCCGCGAAGGTCTCGCGGAAGATGCCGTAGATCTCCTGCCAGGCGGCGCGCGCCGCCGGGGGGGCGGCGGCGATCCGCGCCCGCAGCCCCTCGCCGCAGGCCGCGTACAGCATGTAGGTCTCGGCCAGGAACTCGTTGAACACGAACCGCTGGTACAGCCGGCGCGTCTCGGCGTCGATCAAGAACTCCACGCCGAAGAAGGCGTCCTCCTCCAGCAGCACCTGGTACTGGGCGTAGATCGCGTCCTTGGTCGCCTCGCTCAGCGCCACCTCGTGGGCGTGGCCGACCTCGTGCAGGAACAGGCCCAGGAAGGTGCGCCGGGCCCCCTTGCAGGCGAAGTCGTACATCAGCACCGCGCCGTCCTGATAGGCGCTGGCCTTGGCGGCGTCGGGGCCCCAGCCCCCCAGCTGGATCCGCCGCAGGGCGTCGCGCCGCAGGTGCTCCTCGGGCAGCGCGGCCAGGATCCCGTGCACGTCGCCGTACAGCGGCCCGTAGCCGGGGAAGGGCTCGGCGTCGTCGCTGCCCCGCCGGTGGAGCGCGCTGCCCCGGCGCGTCGCCAGCGCGATCCCGTACGGCTGGAGGAAGGCGGCGAGGTCCGCCAGCGCCTGGTCGTCGCGCGCCTCGTGGATCCCCTCGGCGTTCTGCCACCGCTTGTAGGCGTGGTACTGGTCGCGGCCGGCGGGGTACCACATGGAGGAGGTGCCGCCCTTGAGGGTGCCGCCCATGACGTACCCCTCGTCGAGCTTCATGATCCGCTGGCCGAAGCGGAAGTCCTGCTCGAGCTCGTGGGTCAGGCCGCGCACCCGGTCGCACTGCGACTCCCAGGCGTCGCGCAGCCGGCGGACCGGCTCGGGCATGCGCCGCAGCCCCATGATCGTCGTCCGCCTCCTGCCCGGGAACGAGCCTGCACCGTAGCACAGGCCGCCGCGGCGCGCCCTTCAGCCCCGGCCGCGCCCCCGCGCCGGTCGGCCGTCGCGCGGCAGGGCGGAGCGCACCCGCTCGGCCACCAGGTCGGTCAGCCGCGCCGCCCGCTCGCGCAGCGGCGCGCCGGCCAGGAAGTCGCGGGTGGGAATGGGCGGGTGGTAGCGCACCACGACCTTGCCCGGGCGGGGGAAGGGCGCCTCGCGGGGCCAGGCCCGCCGCTTGCCTGCGATGCTGAAGGGCACCACCGGGGCGCCCGCCCGCAGCGCGATCAGGGCGGCGCCGGGGCGGGGCGCGCTCAGCTGCCACTCCCCGGCCGCCGTGCGCCCCCCCTCGAAGAACACCCCCAGCAAGCGCCCCTCGGCCA
>JAWLGW010000644.1:0-4648 GCA_041690735.1 Planctomycetota bacterium | reverse complement strand
GAGCATGGATGGTCGCGTCGACCAGCCTCCGAGCCAGAAGACGCTCTCGCGCGACCATCCATGATCGTGCACCTCCGTTTAGCGACAGCCTCCGCCGCCCCCACCTGCGCGGGCGCTCCGCCGGCTCCACCTCGAGCCCGCGTCCGAGCGGCGAAGTACAACCTCCTCATGACCGACACGACCGTGATCGCCGGTGGCCTGCTGATCGACGGCAGCGGCGCGCCTCCGCGCCCTGCGGACCTGCACCTCGCCGAGGGGCGCGTGGCGGCGGTCTCGGCGCCCGGGGCCTTCGATCGCCTGGCCGACTGCCGCCGGATCGACGCCGCCGGAGCCTGGGTGCTGCCGGGGTTCGTGGACCTGCACACCCACTACGACCTGTGCCTGGGCTGGCCCGGCCTGGGCGCGCACTGCCTGCGCCAGGGGATCACCACCGTCGTGGGCGGGAACTGCGGCCTGGGCGAGGCCGACGTGGGGGCCGTGCTGGCGCGCGCCGCGGCGGCGGCGCTCCCCCTCCACTTCGGCGTGCTGGCGCCCCTGGGGCCCCTCCGCTCCCGCGTCGTGCCGCGGGCCGCGGGCCGGGCGGCCACCGCCGAGGAGCGGCCGCGGGTGGCCGCCGAGGTGGGGGCCGCGCTGGACGCCGGCGCCCTGGGGGTCTCGTGGGGCCCTTATCACGCCAACACGCTCATGGACGCCGAGGAGCTGACGGCCGCCGTGACCCCCGCGGCTCGCCGCGGCAAGCCGCTGTGCGTCCATCGCCGCTCCGAGGGCGCCGCCGGACTGGCTGCGACGGAGGAGGCGGTGGGGCTCGCCCGCGCCAGCGGGGTGCGCCTGCAGGTCTCGCACCTCAAGGCCGCCGGCCGCACCAGCTGGGGCCAGTTCGAGCCGGTGCTGGAGTGCCTGGAGGCGGCGCGCCGCGACCTCGACGTGGCCGTCGACGTCTACCCCTACGACGCCAGCCTGACCTACCTCTCGGCGGTGGTCCCCGACCCCCTCAAGGCGGCGGGACGCCTGCCCGAGCTGCTGCGGAGCGCGCAGGGGCGCGCCGAGGCCGCCGCCGGGGTCGGGACCTGGTTCGTGGAGCGACAGGGCCCCGAGGCGATCGTCCTGCTGGAGCCGGCGCTCCCGGGCGTGCCGCGGGGGGCCACCCTGGCCGAGGCGGCCGCGGCGCTGGGCGCCGCCGACCCCGTCGAGGCGGCGCTGCAGCTGATCGCCGCCGACCCCGCCGGCACGGGCGGCTGGGCGATCTACCGCCACATGATGGCCCCCGAGCAGGTGGAGCAGGCCCTCGACCTGCCGTACGCCGTGGTCGCGTCGGACGCTGTCCCCGAAGAGAGCGGGGAGGGCGCCAGCGCCCACCCACGGGCCTTCGCCACCTTCGCCCGCGCCCTGGCCCGGGCTCGCGCTCGGGGCGGCGACGCCGCGCTGGCGGACGCGGTCCGCCGCTGCACGTCGCTCCCCGCCGAGCGCATGGGCCTCGACCGCGGGCGCCTGCGCCCTGGGGAGCCGGCGGACGTGCTGATCGTGCGCGACCTGGTCGATCACGCCTCCTACGGCGCCCCCGAGCGCTACCCCTCCGGGCTGGCCGCGGTGCTGGTCGAGGGCGCGGTGGCGCTCGAACAGGACGCCCCGACGGGCCAGGGGCGGGGCCGCGTGCTGCGGCTGTAGCGCCCCGCCGCGCGGCCGCTCATTTGCGCCTCGGTCCGCCAACTCCGTCCCCGGTGGACGAGGAGGCATCATGGCCCTCGCCCCGACAGCGTTGTCGCGCGTGCAGGGACGACGGTGGGCCATCGCTGTCGCCGCCCGCGGGGCCGGTCTGCTGCTGCTGCTCCTGGGCCTGGCCGTCTTGATCGGCGGCTACGGGTTCGACGTCGCCGCCCTGCGGCGCGTGTTCCCGGGGCTGGCCAGCATGAAGCCCAACACCGCTCTGGCCTTCGCCCTGGCCGGGGGCGCCCTGGCCCTCGGCCCCGCGGAGGGCGGCTGGCGCCGGTGGGTCGCGGTGGGCGCCGGCGCAGTCGTGCTGGTGATCGGCGGGGTCACCCTGGCCGAGTACCTGTTCGCCGTCCAGCTCGGCATCGACGAGCTGCTGGTCCGCGACCCGGCCTACACCCAGACCTATCACCCCGGCCGCATGTCGCCGCTGGGAGCGGTCAACCTCGTGCTCGCCGGCCTGGCGCTGCTCCTGCAGCGCATCCCCGGCCCGCTCGCCTCGGGCGCCACCCAGGGGCTGGGCGCCGCCGTCCTGGCCCTGTCCCTGGTGGCGCTCGCCGGCTACGCCTACGACGTCCAGCCCCTGTACCGCGTCGCCTTCTACACCTCCATGGCCCTGCTCTCGGCGATCGGCAGCGGGCTGCTGGGCGTGGGCCTGGTGCTCGCCCGGCGCGATGCCTGGCCGGCCTGCGCCTTCGCCGAGGAGAGCGCGCAGGGACGGATCCTGCGCCACCTGCTGCCGCTCGCCGCCCTGGCGCCGCTGGTGCTCGGCGCGGCCACCTACGGCGGCGTCGATGCGGACGTCTACGACGCTCCGTTCGCGCTGGCCCTGTTCACGCTGGTCAGCGGCGCCCTGTTGGCCGCGGTGGTCCTGCGCACCGCGGCGGTCATCGGGCGGGCCGAGGAGGCCCGCGAGGCGGAGCGGCGGTGGCTGGAGACCACCCTCGCCAGCATCGGCGACGGCGTAATCGCCACCGACCCGCAAGGGCGCGTGGTGCTGATCAACCGGGTGGCGGCCGACCTGACCGGAGAGGACCCGGCCGGCACCGTCGGTCGCGCGCTGGGCGAGGTGCTCCGCCTGGTGGACGAGGAGACCGGCGCGCCCACCGCCGACCCGGTGGGGCGCGTCCTGCGCGAGGGGAAGACGGTGAACCTCCGCCGCGCGGCGCTCCTGCGACCCGACGGGCAACGGATCCCGATCGACGACAGCGCCGCGCCGATCCGCGACGCCTCCCGGGTGGTGGGCGCGGTGCTGGTGTTCCGCGACGTGCGCGCCCGGCGCGCCGCCGCCAGCGCCCTCAGCGAGAGCGAGGCCAGCTTCCGCGCCCTGTTCGAGACCGCCGGCGTGGGGACGGCGGTGCTCGACCCCAAGACGGCGGCCCTGCAGCGGGCCAATCGGAAGCTGTGCGCCATGGTCGGGCGCGAGAGCGCGGCGCTGATCGGCGCCCCCTACTTCGACCTGGTGCACGGCGACGACGCGGCGGCCGTGCGCGCGCTGCACGACCACGTCCTGCGCGGCGACGCGCCCGAGGGGCAGATCGAGGCCCGCTGCCGGCGGGCCGACGGCAGCTCGTTCTGGGCGATCACCACCTTCACCGCCCTGCGGGGGGCGCGCGGCCTGGTGCGCCGGGTGGTGGCGGTGGTCCACGACGTGGACGACCTCAAGCGCTACCAGCAGGAGGCCGAGGAGGCGGCCCGCCACAAGGACCAGTTCCTGGCCATGCTGGGGCACGAGCTGCGCAACCCGCTGGCCGCCCTGCGCAACGCGGCCGAGCTGCAGCAGCGCATGGCCCCGAGCGACCCGCGGCACACCTGGGCGCAGGGGGTCGTGGTCCGCCAGACCCGCCACATGGGCCGGGTGATCGACGACCTCCTGGACGTGACGCGGATTGGGCGGGGCGTGCTCCGCCTCCAGCGAGAGCCGGTCGACATAGCGGCCCTGCTCGCGCACGTGGCCTCCGATCAGTCGCCGGCCGCCGAGCGCCAGGGGGTGAGCGTCCGGCTAGAGGCGCCGAGCGAGCCGGTGTGGGTGGATGGCGACCCGGCTCGCTTGTACCAGGTCATCGACAACCTGCTCGGCAACGCCATCAAGTTCACGGAGGCTGGCGGCGAGGTCACCGGCTCGGTGGCCGCCGCGGGCGACCAGGCGGTGGTCAGGGTGCGCGACACCGGCGCGGGGATCGACGCGGCGCAGCTCCCCGTCCTGTTCGACGCCTTCCAGCAGGCTGCTCAGAGTCTGGACCGCCCTCGGGGCGGCCTCGGCCTCGGCCTGGCCCTGGTGAAGGGGCTGACCGAGCTCCACGGAGGGAGCGTCTCGGCCCGCAGCGAGGGCCTGGGACGCGGCGCCGAGTTCGAGGTCCGCCTCCCCTTGCGCAGCGCCCTCGTCGCGGATGCCGCCGAGCCTGCCCCCAGCGCGGCGGCGGCGCGCCGGGTGCTGGTGGTCGAGGACAACCCGGACGTGGCCGAGTCGCTCCGCACGCTCCTCCACCTCGAGGGTCACGAGGTGCGGCTGGCCCACGACGGGGAGACGGCGCTGCAGGAGGCCCTCCGCAGCCCGCCTGAGGTGGTGCTGTGCGACATCGGGCTGCCCGGGGAGTTGACCGGCTACGACGTGGCGCGCCGCTTCCGCCGCGAGCCCGCCCTGCGCGGCGCCCACCTGGTCGCCGTCACCGGCTACGGAGGGCCCGAGGATCGAGAGCGGGCCCGCACCTCGGGCTTCGATCAGGTGCTCGTCAAGCCCGTCGGAGTCGACGAGGTGGAGGAGGCGCTGCGGGGAGCGAACAACCGGGCCGCCTGACTCGCCCGCGAGGCGCCGCGGCCCCGCGGTTGCTCTCTCCGCCCTCGGGAAGAGCGAGGTCGGGGGCGTCCGCGCCCCTCAGCGGGCGGGAAGCATGCAGGCGGAGGGCGAACGGGCCGCCGAGCGCCTCGGCAAGGCTGCCTC
>JAWLGW010000643.1:0-4672 GCA_041690735.1 Planctomycetota bacterium | reverse complement strand
GGACCCTCGCCTGCTCGGCTCCGACGCGGTGCTGCACGGCCTCGGGACCCTGGGCCTGGCGCCCTCCACCGTGTTCCTGCTCCACCTGCTGGCCTCGGGCGTGGTGCTGGCCCTGTCCCTGGCGACCCTGCCCAAGCCCCTCGACCTGGCGCGCCTGCTGCGGGAGCGCAGCGAGGGAGACAAGGCCCACGAGCCCGCCGAGGGAGCGGGGTCGTCCGGAAGCGATTCTCCGACGCCGCCTTAGGGCCAGGAAGCCGCGCGGACGCGGACAGCGTGCTCGGCCGCCTCGCCGTCGGCCCCGGCAAGAAGTGACGCCCCCGGCCGCGCCCCGCGGCTGCCGTATACTCGCCGCCCATGAGCGATGGGCGCCCCTACCCTCTCTCCGAGCGGATCTTCCTGGCCGTCGCCGGCGTGTTCCTGGCGGCCATGGTGTGCATGAACGTGCTCGGGATCACCAAGTTCATTCAGCTGGGCGGGGTCACCTTCGAGCTGGGCGGCCACCCGATCACGCTGTTCCAGCTGGCGATCGGCGTGCTCCCGTACCCGATCACCTTCCTCGCCACCGACCTGGTGTCCGAGCTGTGGGGCAAGAAGCGGGCGAGCTACCTCGTGTGGACCGGGTTCGGGCTCAACGTGTTCCTGCTCACCGTGTGCTGGCTGGGGCACACGATGTCCGCGGCGCCGTTCGACGCCCACCACGAGTTCTACGTGGAGACGTGGCAGGCCATGGGCGGGACCGGACAGCCCGAGCGCTTTCCGCCGGCGGGGCACTACTACGGGCAGGTGTGGTCGCTCATGTCCGGCGCCACGCTGGCCTCCATGGTGGCCTACCTGGTGGCGCAGCTGTGCGACGTGCACCTGTTTCACTTCTGGAAGCGGGTCACCAAGGGCAAGCACCTGTGGCTGCGCAACAACGCCTCCACCCTGGTCAGCCAGCTGGTCGACACCACCTGCGTGTTGACGATCACCTTCTGGGGCGAGCTGGCCGCCGGGCGCAGGGGCGCCGGCTGGCTGGTGACCCTGATCCTGGGCACCTACGCCTTCAAGATGCTGGTGGCCCTGCTGGACACGCCCCTGTTCTATCTGGGTGTGCGGCTGCTCGGACCCTACGTCGACCCCGACCGCGACCCGGACGCCGAGGCCGACCTCGACGTGAACCCCGACGACGATGGCGGCCTGGCGCTGGCGCCCAGCCCCTCCTGACCTGTCCGGCATAAGCCTCGCGACGCCACCTCCTTGCGCGCGAGCTTGACCTGGCGTCCACCCCCGCTGGACCTCCAGTCAAGGGACAGGCGGCGGCGCGCGCCTACTCTTCAGGGAGCGGGCCACGAAGCGAGCCGAAGGAGGGACTCATGATCATCCGAGAGCTGGACACGGCGCGGGCCGAGGCGTTCGCCGGGCGCATGCTCGACGTCCTCAACGCGAGCAGCGTGGCGCTGCTGCTGTCGGTGGGGCACCGGACGGGCCTGCTGGACACGCTCGCCCGGGTCGGCGCCGTCACCAGCGAGGAGCTGGCAGAGGAGGCGGGCCTGGTGGAGCGGTACGTCCGCGAGTGGCTGGGAGGCGTCGTGACGGGCGGGGTGGTCGAGTACGACCCCCAGGCCGGCACCTACCGGCTGCCCCCCGAGCACGCCGCCTGCCTCACCCGGGCGGCGGCGCCCGACAACCTGGCGGTGGCGGCGCAGTTCGTGTCGGTGCTCGGCGCGGTCGAGGACGACGTGGTGCGCTGCTTCCGCGAGGGGGGCGGGGTGCCCTACGAGCGCTACGAGCGGTTCCACGAGGTCATGGCCGAGGACAGCCACCAGAACGTGGTCCTGCGCCTGGACCAGCGGGTCCTCCCGCTGGCGCCCGGCCTGGAGGAGCGGCTGGCGGACGGGATCGACGCCCTGGACGTCGGCTGCGGCCGGGGGCGGGCGCTGCTGAAGCTGGCGGCGCGCTTCCCGGCCAGCCGGTTCGTGGGCTACGACCTGTCGCCCGAGGCGATCGCCGACGCGACCGCCGCGGCGGCCGAGCAGGGGCTGGCCAACGTCCGCTTCGAGGCCCGCGACGTGTCGGAGCTGGGCGAGGAGGGGCGCTACGACGTGGTGTTCGCCTTCGACGCGATCCACGACCAGGGCCACCCCGACAAGGTCCTGCGGGGGATCGCCCGCGCCCTGCGCCCCGGCGGGACCTTCCTCATGCAGGACATCCGCGCCTCGAGCCACCTCGAGAACAACCTCGAGCACCCGCTGGGGCCCTTCCTGTACACCACCTCCTGCATGCACTGCATGACGGTGTCGCTGGCGCAGGAGGGGGGCCAGGGCCTGGGGACGGTGTGGGGCGAGGAGCTGGCCCTCGCCCTGCTGGGCGAGGCGGGGTTCGAGCAGGCCGTGGTGCACGCCTACGACGACGACCCGCTCAACGTGTACTTCGTGTGCGAGGTGGCCTGAGGGCGGAGGAATCGAACCGCAGAGATCGCGGAGCACCCAGAGCAGAGCAGAGCAGAGGGAGACCTCAGCGAGTCTCTGCGCTCTCCGCGGACTCTGCGGTTGATCTTCAGAGGCTGCAGGCGGAGCTCGCGCCCGGTCCTACCCGACCTTGGCCTTGACCTCGGCCTTGGCCTTCTCGATCGCGGCGGGGATCTGCGCGGGGTCCTTGCCGCTCCCCTGGCACATGTCGGCCCGCTTGCCGCCGCCGCCGCCGCCCAGGACCTGCGCCACCGGGCGCAGCAGGTCGCGGCTGTGCCAGCCGCGGTCGACCAGCGGCTTGCTGATCGCCGTGATCATGGGGACCTTGCCCTCCTCTGCGGCGAACAGGAAGGCCGCGAAGGGCGTGGTGAGCTGCTTGACCTGGTCGCCGTAGCGGCGCAGCGCGTCCATGTCGGCCCCCTCCACCACCGTCGCCAGCAGCTTGACCCCGTCCACGTCGATCGCCCGCGGCTCGAGCTGCTCCCAGGAGGGGAGCGCCAGGGCCAGCGCCTCCTTGTTCTTGCGCTGCAGCTCCTTGATCTCCTCCTGCAGGCGGGCGATCCGCTCCAGCACCTCCTCGGGCTTGCTCTTGAGCGACTGGGCGATCTGGGCCAGCAGGTAGCTGTCGTGGTAGCCCTTGGCGACCGCCGGGTCGCCGGTGAGGGCCGCCACCCGCCGCACGCCCTTGGCCAGCGACTCCTCGGTGACCAGCTTGAACATGCCGATGTCGCCGCTGCGCTCCACGTGGGTGCCGCCGCACAGCTCGACCGAGTAGCCGCCCACGTCGATCACCCGCACCAGCTCGCCGTACTTCTCGCCGAACATGGCGATCGCGCCCCGCTTGCGGGCCTGGTCGATCGGCATCTCCTCGATCACCACGAAGTCGTTGTCGGCCACCCGCTCGTTGACCAGCCGCTCGATCTCCCGCAGCTGCTCGTCGGAGAGCTTCTCCTTCCAGGCGAAGTCGAACCGCAGCTTGCTGGGCGCCACCTCCGAGCCCTTCTGCACCGCCGACTTGTCGAGCACCTCGTGCAGCGCCCAGTGGAGCAGGTGGGTGGCGGTGTGGTTGCGGCGCAGCTGGTCGCGCCGCTCGCCGTCGACCGTGGCGATCACCTCGGTCCCCTGCTTGAGCTGCTCGGGCGAGCCCTGCAGCCAGCGGCCCAGGTGGACCACCACCTGCCCCGTCTTCTGGGTGTCGAGGACCTCGAACTCCAGCTTGCCGTCGGGGCTCACGATCGTGCCGGTGTCGCCCACCTGCCCGCCGCTCTCGGCGTAGAAGGGGGTGCGGTCCAGCACCAGCTCGCTGGGCCCGGCCGCCGCCACCCGCGCCTCGTCGGTCGTCAGGTCGTAGCCGGTGAACTGGGTGGTGGGGGCGTGCTTGTACTTGCCGAGGTCGACCGCCTTGAACTGGCTGGCCCCGCGCGAGCGCTCCTTGTCCTCCTCCTCCAGACGCCGGAACTCCTTCTCGTCGATCTTGAGCCCCGCCTCCTCGGCCATCTGCTGGGTGAGGTCGGGAGGGAAGCCGAGCGTGCTCTTGAGGTAGAACACCACCTCGCCCGGGACGACCTTGCGCCCCTCGGCCTCGAGCGCCTCACGCTCCTTCTCGAAGTAGCTGGTGCCCTTGTCGAGGGTCTTGAGGAACTGCTGCTCCTCCTCCGTCAGCACGCCCTGGATCACCTGCTGGTTCGCCCGCAGCTCGGGGAACGCCTCACCCATGAGCTCCACCAGGGTGGGTACCAGGTCCGCCATGGCCGGGTCGTTGACCCCCAGCTTGCTGAAGAACCGCGACGCCCGGCGGAGCACTCGCCGCAGCACGTAGCCCCGGCCCGTGTTGCTCGGCAGGGCGCCGTCCGCGATCGAGAAGGCCAGGCAGCGCAGGTGGTCCGCGATCGCCCGGTGGGGCGTCCCCGCCGGCCCCTGGTCGTAGGGCACGCCGCTCCGCTTGGCCACTGCCTGGACCAGGGGCTGGAACAGGTCGGTGTCGTAGTTGGAGTACACACCCTGCAGGACCTGCGCCACCCGCTCCAGGCCAGCGCCGGTGTCGACGTGCTTGGCCGGCAGCGGCTCCAGGCTCTTGTCGGGCTTGCGCTCGTGCTGGATGAACACCAGGTTCCACAGCTCGATGTACCGGGCGCAGCCGGCGTTGACCGCGCACTCGTGGCCCGGCTCGCCCTGCCGGTCGCAGGTCCCCTCGCCGCGGTCGATGTGGATCTCGGTGCACGGGC
>JAWLGW010000642.1:0-4677 GCA_041690735.1 Planctomycetota bacterium | reverse complement strand
ACCTTCTGCCCGCCGATCCGCGCCTCCTGGGTGAAGCCGCGGCGCTTCTTGGGCAGGCGCTGGCGCAGCAGCCTGGGCTGCACCGCCGGCGTCGGCACGACCTCGGCCTTCGCCTGGGTCTCCTCCTCCGCCTCGTTCTCCTTGGAGGAGGCGTGCAGGACCTGCGAGGCCTTGCTGCCGTCGCGATACAGGGCGATCGCCTTGAGGCCCATCTTCCAGGAGTCGATGTAGACCTTCTCGATGTCCTCGACGGTCGCCTCGTTGGGCAGGTTGACCGTCTTGCTGATCGCCCCCGACAGGAAGGGCTGCACCGCCGCCATCATGCGCACGTGGCCCATGGGCGCGATCGCCCGGGTGCCCTTCCTGCCGCACCGGTTGGCGCAGTCGAACACCGGCAGGTGGTCGGGCTTGAGGTGGGGCGCCCCCTCGATCGTGAGCCGCCCGCCGGTCACCTCGCTCGCCGCGTCGATCTCCTGGGCGGTGAAGCCCAGCGCCGTGAGCAGGTCGAAGGCGGGGTCCTCCAGCTTGTCGCCGTAGCCCAGCCGCCGGAACGGCTCGTCGCCGACCACGTGGCGGGAGAAGGCGTGGCGCAGCTCGTACACCTGCGGCAACGCCTTCTCCGCCTTGTCGAGCTCGGCCTCGGTCAGCCCCTTCTGCAGCAGCGCGGCCCGGTTGACGAACGGCGCGTCGCTCAGGCGCCAGGTGCCCCGCAGGTACTCCACGATCTCGTCGATCTGCGCGCCGGTGTAGCCGAGGGCGCGCAGGGCCCGCGGCACCGAGCCGTTGACGATCTTGAAGCTGCCGCCCCCGGCCAGCTTCTTGAACTTCACCAGGGCGAAGTCGGGCTCCACGCCGGTGGTGTCACAGTCCATGAGCAGACCGATCGTGCCGGTGGGCGCCAGCACCGTCGCCTGCGCGTTGCGGTAGCCGTGCCGGCTGCCGAGGGCCACGGTGCGGTCCCACACCCGGGCGGCCGCCTCGCGCAGGGCCGGGTCCACGCCCTCGGAGGGGAGGCGGTAGGCGTGGTCGCGGTGCATCTCCATGACCCGCAGCATGGGCTCGCGGTTGTGCGCGAACCCGGGGAAGGGGCCCTTGCTGGCCGCGACCTGGGCCGAGGTCTCGTAGGCGGTGCCGGTCATGACCGCCGTGATCGCCCCCGCGATCGCCCGGGCCTGCGGGCTGTCGTAGGGCAGCCCCTTGACCATGGCCAGGGAGCCGAGGTTCGCGAAGCCCAGGCCCAGGGGCCGGAAGTCGTGCGACCGCTGGGCGATCCGCCGGGTGGGGTAGCTGGCGTAATCGACCAGGATCTCCTGGGCCAGGATGAACACCCGGCAGGCGTGCTGGAAGCCCGCCACGTCGAAGGCGCCGTCCTCGCTCAGGAACTTGAGCAGGTTGAGGCTGGCCAGGTTGCAGGAGGTGTCGTCGATGAACACGAACTCCGAGCAGGGGTTGGTGGCGTTGATCCGGTCGGTGTTGGCGACCGTGTTCCAGGTGTTGCAGGTGGTGTCGTACTGCATGCCCGGGTCGGCGCAGCGCCAGGCCGCGTCGGCGATCTTGCGCATGAGGTCACGCGCCCGGAAGGTCTTGGCCACCTCGCCGTTGGTCCGCCAGGTGGTGGACCACTGCCGGTCCTCGACCACCGCCTGCATGAAGGCGTCCGAGGCCCGCACCGAGTTGTTGCTGTTCTGGCCGCCGACGGTCCGGTAGGCCTCGCCGTTGAAGTCGGGCGAGAAGCCGGCCTTCACCAGGGCCAGGACCTTCTCCTCCTCGCGCACCTTCCAGTCGATGAACCGGTCGATGTCGGGGTGGTCCATGTCGAGGCAGACCATCTTGGCCGCCCGGCGGGTGGTGCCGCCGCTCTTGATGGCGCCCGCTGCCCGGTCGAACACCTCCAGGAAGCTCATGAGGCCCGAGGAGCTGCCGCCGCTGGTGAGCGGCTCGCCCTCGGCGCGGATGCGCGAGAAGTTGGTGCCCGTCCCCGAGCCGAACTTGAACAGGCGCATCTCGCGCTGGATCCCGGCGGCGATGTCCATGAGGTCGTCGTCGATCGCCTGGATGAAGCAGGCGGACACCTGCGGGCGGCTGTAGGCGTCCGGCGCCGGGGCGACCTCGTTCTTGGCGAAGTCGAAGGCCCAGCTGCCGACCGGCTTGCCGGTGATCCCGTAGGCCTCGGCGAGGCCGCAGTTGAACCACACCGGCGAGTTGAAGGCGCCGGTCTGGGTAATGAGCATGTAGGTCAGCTCGGCCTCGAAGGTCTCGGCGTCCTCGGGCCGGGCGAAGTAGCCGCCCTGGCGCTCGCCCGCGCCGCGGATCGCCTTGGCGATGCGCTGCACGGTCTGCAGGGCGGTGGTCTCGTGGCCGGTCTGCGGCACCCCCGCCTTGCGGAAGTACTTGCTGACCAGGATGTCGGTCGCGAGCTGGCTCCAGGAGGCAGGCACCTCCACGTCCCTCATCTCGAACACCACCGACCCGTCGGGGTTGGTGATCACCGAGCGCCGGCGCTCCATGGGGAGGTCGGCGAGGAAGTCCACCCCGGGCCGGGTGAAACGACGCTCCAGCTCGATCCCGGTCGCGCTCCCGGCGCCCTTGGTGTCGACGACCTGTACGGACATAGACTCTCCCCTCAGACCCCCTTCGACTCGCCTCTAGGCGCTCGGGGGCCCCTTTTCCTGCTGGTTCTGGCTTTTCTGGTCTGGCTCGTGATGCCTGCGGCGATGCGTCGATCACCGAAGCAGGGGCCAACGTAGCGGCACCCCCCGACAGGCCCGGTTCGCCGTCGGGGGTGCCCGCCCCATCGCTTTTCGTCCGAGGGGCTTGACGCAGCGCGCCGTCCCCCGGTCCCTGACCGCCGCGCCGCAGCACAGGGTCTCGCGCGGGTCGGCCCGACTCCTCGAGCGCTGTGCCGGCAGGAGTTGTGCTTCCCGCTGCGGCCGCACCCCCAAAGCCGAGGGGGGCGTTGTGGAGCGTTCGTCACCGGGAACGCCAGGGAGGAAGACCCATGAAGCCGCATCCGCTCGCCACCCCCCCCGCCCGAATCGCCGCCGGCGCCCTGTGCGCAGCGCTGATCGCCACGGGCACCGGCCTGCTGCCCGTCGCGGGCCTGTCGACCACCAGCGCCTCGACCGGTCAGCAGCCGCCCGTGTCGCCGCCGCCCGTGTCGCCGCCGCCCCAGACTCATCCGCCCTTCGTCGGCCCACCCGCCAGCCCCAGCGGCGCCACGTCCCTGGCCGGGATCGACCTGCAGGCCGCCCTCAGTCACGGGGCGGTCCTGAGCAGCGGGCCCGCCTCGCTGACCCTGCAGTGCGCGGTCGACGTGTCCGAAGACGCGGACGCGTCCACCGAGCGGCGCCCGGTCGACCTGGCGCTGGTCCTCGACACCTCGGGCTCCATGGAGCAGGCCATGCCGCTCCTCAAGCGGGCCACCCTGGGCGTCCTGGAGCGCCTCGGGCCGCAGGACCGCCTCACCGTCGTCACCTACAGCAACGGCGCCCGGGTGATCTACCGCGGCGTCCCCCGCCAGGAGGGCGCGACGGCCCTGCAGCAGGCGGTGGCCGCCCTGTATGCGTCCGGGGGCACCAACCTCTCCGCGGGGATCGAGCTGGCGGCGCAGACCCTGGGCATGACCGGCCGCGGTGAGCCGATCGGGCGCCGCGGCGTCCGGCGCTTCCCGGGCGAGGTCGAGGCCGAGCCGATCGCCTGTGACGGCGAGCCCGCGCCGCAGCGGTGCCTGGACGAGGTCGTCCGTCAGAAGCGGATCCTGCTGCTCACCGACGGCAAGGCGAACCAGGGCGTCACCGACCCCTACGCCCTGCGCGAGCTCGTGCGCGGCGCCCGCGCCACCGGCCTCGCCCTGTCCAGCCTCGGGCTGGGCCTCGAGTTCAACGAGGAGCTGCTGGGCGACCTCGCCGACGCCGGCGGCGGCCTGTATCACTACGTGGACGCGCCGGGCAAGCTGGCGGCGGTGTACAAGGCCGAGGTCGAGGCCCTGCAGGGGGTGGTCGCCCGCGACGCCACCCTCCGCCTGACCCCTGCGCCGGGGGTGACGGTCGAGCAGGTCGCCATGTGGCCCTCGCGCCCCGACGGCGCGGCGACGGTGGTCCCGGTGGGCGACCTCGCCCGCGGCCGCTCGCTCAAGGTCATGGTCCGGCTGCGGCTCGAGCCCGGGGTGGCGCCCGCGACGGCCCGCGACGCGGTGCAGGTGGCCCTCGCCTTCGCCGACCCGGACGACGGCGCGGCGCAGGCGACGGCGCCCCTCGGGCTGTCGGTCGGCCTCACCGACGACCCGGCGGTGGCGCAGGCCAGCGCCGACCCGGCGGTGGCCGCGCAGGTGGCGCAGGTCGAGGTGGGCCTGCGGCTGAAGCAGGCCCGCGAGGCGGCCCAGAGCGGACGCATGGAGGAGGCTCGGGCCTTCCTCGGCGAGGCCAAGCAGCTCGCCGGCGGCGAGGCGATCGAGTTCGAGGCGCCCAGCGGCGAGGCGGTGCGGGTCGAGTTCGACGCCCTCGCCGAGGGCATGGCCGACGGCGTCGCCTCGGAGCGCGGCCGGGAGGCCCTCAAGAAGAGCCTGTCCGCGAGCCGCGCGGTGGGCCGGTAAGGGCGACGGAAGGACGCGCGGGGGCGGGCGAAGGCTCCGCCCCCGCGACCCGAGAGGAACCGGAGAGGAACAGCCCTGACCCTGCT
>JAWLGW010000641.1:0-4690 GCA_041690735.1 Planctomycetota bacterium | reverse complement strand
AGGTCGGGACCTGCCGGCTCCGGTTCGAGCTGCCGGCGGCCAGCCCCTTCGACGCCGCCCGGGAGGTGATCGACAAGATCGCGCAGGACCCGGTCGCCGCGCTGAAGACCGACCCCCGGGTGCGGATCAGCCTGGCGGCGCTGATCACCGCGGTGTGCCTGATCTACGCCGGCCTCTCCGGGAGCGGCCGGGTCGGCGGGGGCGCGACCACCCACCAGGCCGTGCACGGCCCCTGGCTGCAAGAGGGGTCGGCCGCGCTGGTGGCGGGGGACTACCGGCAGGCGCGCGACGTGTTCCGCAAGGCCAAGGCCTACGTGGACCCGGGGCAGCTGCAAGCCCCCGAGGTGCTCGAGTCCATCGCCGGCCTGTGGATGAACCTCAAGCGCGGCCCGCTGTCCTTCCGGTGGGACAAGGGGACCGAGCTGCTGCAGCGCGCGGCGCGGCTGGAGGGCCTCCCCCCCAACCTCGGCACCTGGCTCAAGACCCAGGACGCCTTCGTGCAGCGCAACCGCGAGGCGTTCAAGGTCATCACCGACGCCGAGGCGCTGAGCGCGGAGGCGAACGCGCAGGCGGCGGGCAAGAACTACGCGGCGGCCATCGACCACTTCCACAAGGCGATCGCCCGGGCCCGCGAGGTCGGCGCCGACACCCTGCTCCACGACCGCGCGCAGGAGCTGCTCGGCAGCCTGCACCGTACCGCGTACACGGCCCTGGTCGCCGAGGTCCACGACCGGATGCGGGCCGGCAACCCGCGGTGGGAGGACTGCATCGACCTGATCCGCAAGGTGTTCGACTTCGCCGACACCGCCGCCCAGCAGGCCGAGCTGCGCCGGCTGGCGGACGAGTGCCAGCGCAACCGGCAGGACGAGGTGGCCTACATGCGCGGGGTGGAGATCGTCCACTCGCGGCAGGTGGGCCGGTACGCCGAGGCGGTGCGCTACTTCGAGCAGGTGGCCCCCCAGTCGCGCGTGTACCCCGACGCCCAGGCGTACATCAAGTGGATCGACGCCGACCTCAAGGTCCGCCAGGCGAAGCGGGCCTACGACCTCGGCGACTGGCGGCGGGCGCGCGACCTGCTGGCGCTGGCGCTGCAGCACGACGTGCTGGGGCCCGAGGCCAAGGCGAGCGTCCGCACCCGCCACCAGAAGTGGTCGCGGGTCGTGCAGACGTTCGCCGTCGGCATGCGGGAGTACGACCGGGGGGACATGCAGCGGGCCGTGGCGGAGCTGGAGCGGGTGCTGCAGCGCGAGCCCAACCGCAGCAACCGCTTCCACCTGCGGGCGCGCCAGCAGCTGCAGTTCATCGCCGAGACGCAGGCCGCGGACCTCAACAAGAAGATCCGCCGCGCCTACGAGGCGCTGGAGCGGGGCGCCTGGGGCGACGCGCTCACCTGGTTCGGCGAGGTGGCCAAGGACCCCAACCACGCGCCCCGCGACCTCGACGGGTTCCGCCGGGCGGTGGACGCCGCCAACCGCGACAAGCGCCTGCTCAGCAACGGGGAGCGCCTGGTCCTGCAGGATCGGACCGACAAGTTCCTCGAGCTGCGCGACGTGTTCACGCTCCTGGTCAGGTGGCTGCCCGCGGACCACCCGGACAAGCCCAAGGCGCTCAAGCTCTACAAGACCGTGATCGAGCGGCTCAAGCACTGGCAGAAGATGAGGTGAGCGCCGAACGGGCCGCCTCCCTGGAGGCGGGCGCGAGCGGGCTGGCCCGCTGGTCGCCCGGCCTGCCCGACCTCCTGTGTCTGCTGCTGGCGGCGGCGCTCCTGCCGGGCGCCGCCGGGTTCACCCACGACACCTGGTGGCACCTCCGCCTGGGCGAGGCGCTCCTGCAGACCGGCCGCCTCCCCGCCGTCGACACCTTCTCGTGGACCGCCGCCGGCGAGCCGGCGCACATGCACGCCTGGGCGGCCGACCTGCTGTTCGCGGCCGCCGCGCGCCTGGGCGGGCTGGGCCTGCTGGAGCTGGTGGGCGTGGCCCTGGTGGCCTTCCTGCTGCGGCTGGTGTACGCGATCGCCCGCGCCCTCGGGGCCGCGCCCCTCGCCGCGGCCGTGGCGGTGTGGGCCTTCGCCAGCACCGCCCACGCCCACCTGCACCTGCGGCCCCACCTGTTCACGCTCCTCCTGTTCGGCTGGCTCCTGTGGGCCTACGCCCGCTGGCGCGCCGGATCCCGCCGCGCCCTCCTGGAGGCGCCGGCCGTGGTCCTCGTGTGGTCGAACCTCCACGGCGGGTTCCTCCTCGGCGTCGCCTTCCTGCTCGGTGTGGCGGCGCTCGAGGGCCTCGAGGGCCGGGGCTGGCTCGCCGGCGGCGGGCGGCCGCAGGAGCACCGCGGCCGCGCGCGCACCCTGCCGGTGATCGCGCTGGCCGCCGCCGTCGCCGCCTGCGTCCACCCCAGCGGCCCCGGCCAGTACCTGCACGCGCTGGTGAACACGCCCGCCGGCGAGGCCCTCAACCTCAAGATCGAGGAGTGGCTGCCGCCGCCTGCCGGCGCCGCGCCGCTGCTGGTGCCGGCGGTCGTGAGCGCGATCGCCCTCGCGCTGCTCCTCCCGCTGCGTCCCCCGGCGTTCGAGGTGGCGGGTCTGATCGCGTCGAGCGCCCTCGCCCTCACCGCCTGGCGTCACGTCCCCCTGTTCGGCCTGGTCGGCCTGCCGGTGCTCGCGGCCTGGACCACCCGGGTCGCCCAGGCCGCCGCGCCCGCGGTGCGCCAGCGCGCGCCCGCGGCGGCGCGGATCACCGGGCGGCTCAGCGCCGCGTGGGGCGCCGCCGATCGCGGCCCCGGCGGCTGGCTGGCCCTGGCGCTGGCGGCCGGGGTGGCCTTCGCGGTCGAGGGGGCCCGGCCGCACGACCCCCTGGAGAACCCCGCCCTCAGCGGCCGCTATCCGCTGGCGGCGGCTCGCTGGGCCCGAGCCCGCTCGCCGCAGGGCGCCTGTTCAACTCCTACCCCTGGGGCGGGTTCGTCGGCTGGGCGCTGGGTCCCGACCACCCGGTGTACATCGACAGCCGGTTCGCCCCCTTCCGCGACCTCATGGCCAAGGAATACTTCGTCCTGTACCACGGCCGCGCCGGCTGGCGCGAGCGCCTGGCCGAGCGCCAGGTCGCCTGGACCCTGCTGGAGGCTCACGCCCCCCTGGTGTCCCTCCTCGACCTCGACCCCGAGTGGCGGCGGGTGTACGCCGACGAGGTGGCGGTGATCCACGCCCGGCGGGGCACCAACGCGCACCTGCCCCCGGAGGCGGCACGCGACTAAGCCCTGCTAAACGAAATCATTTTCAATGATTCGTCGCGCCGCAGCCGCGCCGGGCGTTCAATGAGCCCCGACTGAAGGAGGAGCTCATGATCGGCTCGAGGAAGTGGAGCATCGTCGTCGCCCTGACCGCCGTGGTCGGGACGGCGGATCCGGCGGCAGCGGAGTGGGTCTCACCGACCCCGGCGGTGGGGGACGAGTCACGCGTCGTGTTCAGCTGGCGCTACACCATGAAGAGCGCGCTCGGTCGCGGCAGATTGGGCCATGAGACCGGGAGAGAGCTCGGCTTCTCGCTGACCTGGCGAGAGCGGGTCACGGCGGTCGACGGGAGGGGCGCCGCGGTGGAGGCCACGATCGAGGCCATCACGGCGGAGGGGCGCTCGCTCGACCCCGGCGCGCCGTTCCTGAGGGCGGGCTACCGCTCGAGCGACCCCGCCGCGGGGGATCAGGTGTTGGCCGCGGCCTTCGAGCAGCTCCTCGGCAAGACCCTCCACTTCCGCCGCCTGGCGAGCGGCGGGGTCGGGGCGCTCGCAGGAGGAGCGGAGCTCCAGCGCGCCGTGCAGGCCACGCTGAAGGAGCACGCGGAGGGCCGCCTCTCCGGCTGGGGAGGCGACTTCCTGCACGACCTCGCCCCTCGCCTGACCGACGAGCACCTGCGCGACGCCCTGAACCTGGTCCGCGACGTCCTGCCGGGCGAGGGGGACGCGGGCGCGGACGGGTGGGTCCGCGGGCGGCGCCAGCAGATCCCAGAGCTGGTCACCTTCACCTTCTCCGCCAGGCACCGCCCGCTCGACGGAGAGGGGAGCGCGGGCGTCCGCGTCGAGCAAGCTGGGGCGCCGCAGCTCAGCTACTGGGGCGCCGACCTGGACCCCGCGGTGGCGGACGCGGACCCCGAATTCCGTCCGCTGTTCGCCGCCATGCGCGACCAGCGCCTCACCGAGAGCAAGGTCGCCGGCGAGGCGCGCTGGGACACCGGCGGCCTCCGGGCGAGCGAGGTCGAGGTGGCCTTCACCAGCGTGGGCGCCGCGCCGGGCCCGCTGGGCAAGCTCGGCCTCCAGCAGCGGCTCGCGTTCCAGCTCGAGCTTCGGCTCCGGCGTCTGGCGCACCAGACGCGAGGGGGCGCAGCCGCCAGCTCCGACTCGGACCCGGGCCGCTGAGGCCCGCCTCGCCGACCTCGCAGCGCGGGTCTACGCTGGCCTCATGCGATCCGCTGCCCTGCTCCTGTCCGCGTGCCTCCCGCTCCTCTCCCTCGCCGGCTGCGAGCTGCTCGACCCGCCCGCCTCGGGCGAGGAGGCGCCCCCGCCCGAGGGGGGCGAGCCGCCGCCCGAAGGGGAGGAGCCCCAGGAGCCTCCGCCCTCCGACGACCCCCGCGCCCACACCCTCGAGGAGCGGTGGCTGCCGCTGGAGCGGAGCGTGGAGCGGCCGCCGCTGCCCGGGGTCAAGTCGA
>JAWLGW010000640.1:653-4705 GCA_041690735.1 Planctomycetota bacterium | reverse complement strand
CTGGTTCGCGCGCGCCACGGTCAACCGCGTGTGGTCGTTCTTCTTCGGCGCCGGGTTCACCGACCCCGACGACATGGCGCGCCCTCCGCTGGAGGCGGTCGAGGAGCGGCTGGCGCGCGACTTCGCCGCCAGCGGCTACGACCTGCGCCGGCTGTGTCGCGTGATCCTGCTCAGCGCCGCCTACCGCCGCAGCGCCGCAGGTTCCGGCAAGGGGGACTGGGAGGCCCAGGAGCTGTTCGCCCAGGCGCGGCTGCGCCCGCTGCTGCAGGAGCAGCTGTGGGCCTCCTTCGTGCGGGCCACGGGGTACGAGGAGCTCCTGGCGGCGGGCTATCCGGATCCGGCTCAGGCGAGCCAGCAGCGCACCGCCTTGCGGCGCCGCTTCTTCGCCACCTTTGGCCAGGAGGGCGAGGCCCCACCGGCGGAGCACTCGCTGAGCCAGGCGCTGCTGCTCCTCAACGGCCCGCTCACCAACGAGCTGCTGCGGCCCGGCGCGAACCCGGTCGTAAGCCGCCTGCTGCTGCTCGAGCCGGGCGCGCGCACCGCCGCCCTCTACCTTCGGGTGTTGGGGCGGGCGCCCTCCCGCGCGGAGCTGCGCGCGTTGCGGCCGCGCGGCCTCTCCTCCGAGCAGGAGGCGCAGCTGCTCGAGGACGTCTTCTGGGCGCTCCTGAACAGCAGTGAGTTCCTGTACAACCACTGACTCGTTCAGTCGCGGGCGACAGGGTTGGCCGTAGGTCGACCGGAGCACTGGAGCCCGCACGTACAAGACTGGACCGCCCGGTCCTGACCGAGGTCGCTATCGTGTGGAGAGGGAGACCCACGCAGGCGACGCGTGAGGAGGTCGGGTGGTGGTGGCTCGGATGCCTACCGTGGGCGTGGCGTGCCTCACCGGCGAGGGCCGGTGGAGTGCGCTCGACGCCGAGGCGGGCGCGTTGCTCGGGGTCGATCCGGACGCCGCGATCGGTCAGCGCTGGGAGCTGGCCTTCGCGCCCGAGGACGCCGACCCCCTGCGGGTCGGCCTGGAGCGGGCGCGCGCCGAGGGCAAGTGGGTCGCGAGGGTGCATGACGCAGCGGGCGCGGAGCGGGAGCTCACGCTCGTCGCCAGCGCCGACGCCCCCACCCTGTGCCTCGTCCGCGGGTGCGCCGGGGCGCGCGCGCGGCTGCGCGAGCTGGAGGTCCTGACTCGCCTCGACGACGAGGTGCTGGGCTGGAGTCCGCCGCGCGAGATCTACGAGCGCGCGCTGGACGCCGTGTGCCAGCTGACCGGCGCCGATCGGGCGGCGCTGCTCCTGTTCGACGAGGACGGGGTGATGCGCTTCGAGGCCTGGCGGGGGCTGTCCGATGGCTACCGGGCCGCCGTGGAGGGGCACACGCCGTGGCCCCGGGGGAGCCGCCCCCGCGAGGCGATCGCCGTCCCGGACGTGGCGCAGGCGCCAGACCTGAAGGACGTCCGCGAGGTGATCCTGGCCGAGGGGATCCGCGCCGTGGCCTTCGTGCCGATCGTCAGCGACGGCGGGCTGGTGGGTAAGTTCATGCTGTACTACGACCGGTCCCATCCGTTCACCCCGGACGAGCTGCGCCTGGCCACCACGCTCGCGAACCATGTCGGGTTCACGATCGACTGCAGCGGGCGCGACCAGGCGCTGCGCGAGAGCGAAGCCCGGTTCCGCGACCTCGCCAACTCGGTGCCGCTGATCGTGTGGTCGGCGGACGCCGGGGGCGAGTCGGACTTCTTCAACGACCGCGCCCTGTGGTTCACCGGCTGCTCCCGCCAGGCCCTGCTGGGGAGCGGCTGGCTGGCCACGGTGCACCCGGACGACCGGCAGGCCGTGCTCGCCGCCCGCGACTCCTCCCTCCGCACCGGACACGAATACGTCCTCGAGATGCGCCTCCGCCGCTGGGACGGCCGGTACCTGTGGCACCTCGTGCAGGGACGACCGGTCAGGGACGCCGGCGGGGCCATCGCGCGCTGGTACGGCACCTGCACCGAGATCGACGAGCAGCGCCTGGCGCGGGATGCGCTGGCGCGCCAGGCGCGGGAGCTGAGCGAGGCGGACCGCCGCAAGGACGACTTCCTGGCCGTGCTGGGGCACGAGCTGCGCAACCCCCTGGCCGCGATCCAGAGCGGCCTGCGGGTGCTCCGCATGGGTGATCCCGCCCGCGAGGCGTGGGCCAAGGACACCATCGACGCCCACGCGCGGCAGGTGGCCCGGATCCTGGACGACCTCCTCGACCTGAGCCGCGTGACCCGCGGCAAGGTGGCGCTCGAGCGGCGCTGGGTGGCCGCGGGCGAGGTCCTCCAGCGCGCGGTCGAGGCGGCCTTGCCGGCCGTGGAGGAGCGGCGTCAGGAGCTGCGGGTCGATGTCGAGCCGCAGCTGCGGCTGTTCGCCGATCCCGATCGCCTGGCGCAGGTGGTGGTGAACCTGCTCACCAACGCGGCCCGCTACACCCCGCCCGGCGGCCGGATCAGCCTCGGCGCAGCGCTCGAGCAGGAGCAGGTGGTGATCCGGGTGCGCGACACGGGCGTGGGGATCGCTCCCGAGCTGCGGGAGCAGATCTTCGAGCCGTTCCGCCAGGGACAGGGCACCCCGTATGCTCCCGGCGGGCTCGGGATCGGCCTCACCCTGGTGCGCGAGCTGACCCACCTCCACGGCGGCAGCGTGGAGGTGATCAGCGGCGAGGGGCTCGGCGGCAGCGAGTTCGTGGTGCGCGTTCCCCAGGGGACGCCCCCGGCCGAGGCGCCCTCGGCTCCAGCGGCGCCCGTGCGGGAGGGAGCGACCGAGGGGATGCCGGTGCTGGTCGTGGAGGACCACCCCGACCTCGCCATGGGCCTGAGCATCCTCCTCGAGCTGGAGCTGGGCTGCCGGGTGACGGTGACCCACGACGGCGCCTCCGCCTTGCGAGCCGCCTTCGCGCGCCCAGCCGCCGCGATCATCGACATCGGCCTCCCCGACATGACCGGGTTCGACCTGGCCCGCGAGCTGCGGCGCCGCCTGGGTCCCGAGGTGCTGCTCATCGCCCTGTCGGGCTTCGGCCACGACGCCGCGCGGGCTGAGGCCGAGCGGGCAGGCTTCGACCACCACCTGGCGAAGCCCGCGGACCCCGCGGTGCTCAAGGCGCTGCTGGCGCGGCACGCTGCGCAGACCCTCGCCCGCTGAGGACGACCGCCCTGCCGTAGCATGGGCGCCCCCATGGCCGACGACCGCCTGCTGCTCCTCGCCCGCCGGTACCGCACCACCGGCCAGCTCGAGGACGAGATCGCCTTCCTGCGCGCCTGGGTGCGGACCGGCGCCGACGCCTCCCGCCGGGCGCGGTGCGCCGCGGCGCTGGGGGACGCGACCGCCGCACGGCTGGGGCTCGAGCCGTGGCCTGAGGCCGAGGACCCGTGGAGCGCGGGGCTCGTCCTCCTCGCCCCCCTCGCCCTGCGCCGCTTCGCCTGCGACTGCGCCGAGCAGGTCCTGCCCCGCTGGCGCGCGCACCGCGCTGGTGATGAGGGCCCCCGGGCCGCGATCGCCGCCGCCCGCGGCTTCGCGGCCGGGGAGGTGAGCGCCGCCGCCTTGAGCGCGGCCTGGACCGAGGTCCGCGCCGCGTGGCGCGAGGCGGAGGCCGCCCTGGGCGCCGACGCCCCCGCGGTCTGCGCCGCCCGCAGCGCCTGCTGCGTGGCGCGCGGCGGCGAGGCCGACCCGAGCCTGGTGCAGGAGGCGACGGAGCACGCGGCCCGAACGGCGCGGCAGCCTCGCGCCCCCGGGAACCCCGTCCACGACTGGCAGCGGGCGCGGCTGGCCGACTACCTGCTCGACCGCGGCACCGCGCCCGCCGAGGAGGCCGAGCCGCCGCTGCCCACCTACTCACCGCGGTTCACCTTCGGCGAGGGGGATCGCCTGCGTCATCCGCGCTTCGGCGAGGGCGTGGTCCGCCAGGCGAGCGCCCGGCAGATGGAGGTCGAGTTCGAGGACGGGCTGCGCACCCTCGCGCAGGGGCGCTAACGCGCACGTTGCCGAAGGCGCCGCTCCTGCGACGTCCGCGTTAGCGAGCTGAGATCTTCAGGCCTAGCG
>JAWLGW010000640.1:0-643 GCA_041690735.1 Planctomycetota bacterium | reverse complement strand
GCGCAGGGCGCCCACGGCCCCGTCTGCCGGCTGCAGGGCCACGGTGCCGTCGCCGGCGTACAGGCGGGCGTCGAGGCCCGCCAGCCGCTCGACCCGCGCCCGCGCGGGCTCGAGCGCCTCGGCGAGGTCGCTGCGCCCTCGCTCCCGCAGGGCGGCCGCGGCGGCGTCCAGCAGGCTCCCCTCGTCGCCGTAGGCCTCCAGACGGTTGACCGACGCCTCCCGCACGGCGCCCCGCAGCGCCCGGCGGCGGCCCAGACGCGCCAGCACGTCCGTGCGGTCGCCGTAGGGGTCACCGAGCTCCAGGCGCTCGACCAAAGGACCTCCCCGCCGCTCCGCCTCGTACACCTGCCGCAGGTGCTCGGCGCGAGCCCGGTCGTAGCTGGTGAGGACCGTCTCCACGGCGCGGGCCACCTCGGCCTCGTCCTGCCGGGCCCGGGCCTGCGCGTACGCCTCCAGCGAGCCGTGGCGGGCGCGGACCCGCGCCGCCAGCGCCGGGTGCTCGGCCACCCGCTCCACCGCCACCCGGCGCTCGTCGTCGGTCACCTTGGCCTGGCGCGCGATCCGCTCCAGGCGCGCCGCCAGGCGGGCCTCGTCCTCGAGGAGGGGGCGATACAGGAAGTCGCGGTACTCCGTCCAGGCCTGG
>JAWLGW010000639.1:0-4708 GCA_041690735.1 Planctomycetota bacterium | reverse complement strand
GCAAGGCCCAGTCGATCCGCTCCGCCCGGATCCGCGACCTGATCCCGCTCCCCGAGCAGGGCGGCGACGCGGCGCTGGTGCTGCTGGACGTGGAGTACACGGAGCGGGAGCCCGAGGTCTACCTGCTGCCGCTGACGTGGTCCGAGGGGGAGCGGGCGAAGGAGGTGGAGGCGGACCACCCCGCCACCGTGGTGGCGCGCTTGCAGCGCCCCGGCGGCGAGGAGGCGCTGCTGCACGACGCCGTCGCCTCGCCCGGGGTGCTCGCCCAGCTGCTCCGCCTGATCGGCCGGCGGCGGCGGCTCAAGGGCGAGGTGGGGGACCTGATCGCCAGCCGCTCGTCGCTGTTCGCCGCCATCGCCGGCGGCGTGGACGGGGAGACGGCGCCGCGCCTGCTGGGGCACGAGCAGAGCAACACCTCCGCGGCCTTCGGCCAGGCGTTCGTGCTCAAGCTGTTCCGCGCCCTGCAGCCCGGGACGAACCCCGACCTCGAGGTGGGGCGGTTCCTGACCGCGCGCGACTTCGCCCACACGGCCCGGGTGGCGGGCGAGCTGACGTATCGGGAGGCGCGGGGGAAGGTCAGCACCCTGGGCATCCTGCACGAATACGTGGAGAACGAGGGCGACGCCTGGGAGCTGACCCTCGACGCGCTGGGGCGATTCGTAGAGCGGGTGCTGGCGATCGACGAGGAGGTCGAGCCACCCACCGAGGAGCGCGACCCGCTGACGCTGGCCCACGACCACGAGGCGGCGCCGCCCGAGGAGCTCGCCGAGGCGGTGGGGGTGTACTTCGAGCTGGCGCGGCTGCTCGGGGACCGCACGGCGCGCCTCCACCTGACGCTGGCCTCGAGCCCCGACGACCCCGCCTTCGCGCCCGAGCCGTATCCGCCCCACGCGCAGCGGTCGCTGCACCAGGCCATGCGGACCAGCGTGGGACGGGCCCTGCGGCTGCTGCGCTTCGAGACCGACCGGCTGCCCCCCGAGCTGCGCCCGGGCGCCCGGGAGCTGCTCGACCGCGAGGGCGAGCTGCTGCGGAGCCTGCGGGAGGTGCTGCGGGTGCGGCTCACGTCGCTGCGGATCCGCTGCCACGGGGACTTCCACCTGGGGCAGGTGCTGTACACCGGCAAGGACTTCCGGATCATCGACTTCGAGGGCGAGCCGGCCCGCTCGCTGGGCGAGCGGCGCCTCAAGGACTCGCCCCTGCGGGACGTGGCGGGCATGCTGCGCTCGTTCCACTACGCCACCTACGCGGCCGTGCACGGCCCCCGGGTGCGCGACGAGGATCGGGAGCGCCTCAGGCCCTGGCTCGACGCCTGGTATCGGTGGGTGGCCAGGGCCTACCTGCGCGCCTACCTGGAGACCGCCGGCGGCGCGGCGTTCCTGCCCCGGACCGAGGAGGAGCAGCGAGCGCTGCTCGAGGCGCACCTGCTGGAGAAGGCGGCCTACGAGCTGGAGTACGAGCTGGACAACCGCCCGTCCTGGGTGGCACTGCCGCTGGAGGGCTTGCTGGAGCGGCTGGCGTCGGGCGACGAGGCGTCCGCCGCCGCGGTCGACAAGAGGAGCACGTCGTGACACCCCCACGGATCGAGAGCGCGGTCTCCCTGATCGGCGCGCAGGACCTCCACCTGTTCAACGAGGGCACCCACCGGCGCCTGTACCAGAAGCTGGGCGCGCACCCGCTGCGGGACGACGAGGGGCGCGCGGGGACGTACTTCGCGGTGTGGGCGCCGAACGCCGAGGACGTGAGCGTGGTGGGCAGCTTCAACGGCTGGGGCGCGACCGCGCAGCACCGCCTGCGGCCGGTGGGCCACTCGGGGATCTGGGAGGGCTTCTTGCCCGGGGTGCGGCAGGGCGACCTGTACAAGTACCGGATCGCCTCGCGCGAGCGGGGCTATGCGGTCGAGAAGGCGGACCCCTTCGCCGTGCGAGCCGAGCGGCCCCCGGCCACCGCCTCGATCGTGTGGGACCTCGACTACACCTGGGGCGACGCCAAGTGGCTGGAGCGACGCCGGGCCTGGGACTACCGCCGGGAGCCCCTGTCGATCTACGAGGTCCACCTGGGCTCGTGGCGGCGCGTCCCCGAGGACGGCGACCGCCCGCTCACCTACCGGGAGATCGGCCCGCGCCTGGCCGAGTACGCCCTCGACATGGGGTTCACCCACGTGGAGCTCATGCCGCTCATGGAGCACCCGTTCTACGGCTCGTGGGGCTATCAGGGGACGGGCTACTTCGCGCCCACCTCCCGCTACGGCACCCCGCAGGACCTCATGCAGCTGGTCGACACCCTCCCCCAGGCGGGGGTGGGGGTGATCCTGGACTGGGTGCCGTCCCACTTCGCGACCGACGAGCACGGGCTGGTGTACTTCGACGGCACGCACCTGTACGAGCACGCCGACCCCCGGCAGGGGCACCACCCCGACTGGGGCAGCATGATCTTCAACTACGGCCGCCACGAGGTGGTCAGCTTCCTGGTGAGCAACGCCCTCTACTGGCTGCGGGAGCTCCACTGCGACGGCCTGCGGGTGGACGCGGTGGCCTCCATGCTCTACCTCGACTACTCGCGCAAGGAGGGGGAGTGGATCCCCAACCGCTATGGCGGTCGCGAGAACATCGAGGCCATCGACTTCCTGCGCCACGTGAACGACGCGATCCACGACGAGCTCCCCGACGTGATCACGGTCGCCGAGGAGTCGACCGCCTGGGGCGGGGTATCGCGCCCGACCGCCGCCGGGGGCCTCGGCTTCGACATGAAGTGGGACATGGGCTGGATGCACGACACCCTGGAGGTGTTCACCAAGGACCCGGTCCACCGCAAGTACCACCACGGCGGCCTCACCTTCCGCATGCTGTACGCCTTCAGCGAGGACTTCGTGCTGCCCCTGTCCCACGACGAGGTGGTGCACGGCAAGGGTTCGCTCCTGTCCAAGATGCCCGGCGACGAGTGGCAGAAGCGCGCCAACCTGCGCCTGCTGCTCGCCTCTCAGTGGGCGCAGCCCGGCAAGAAGCTGCTGTTCATGGGGGGCGAGCTGGGCCAGCGGTCCGAGTGGCACCACGAGACCAGCCTGGAGTGGCACCTCCTCGAGGACCCGGGCCACGCGGGGATCCACCACCTGGTCCGCCGGCTGAACGACCTCTACCTGCACGAGCCGGCCCTGCACCGGCACGACTTCGACCCCACGGGCTTCGAGTGGGTCGACTGCAACGACGTCGAGAACAGCGTGCTGAGCTTCCTGCGCAAGACGCCCGGCTCGACCCGCAGCATCCTGTGCGTGTTCAACATGACCCCGCTCGTGCGCCGCAACTACCGCTGCGGCGTCCCCGCGGGCGGCCGCTGGAGGGAGCTGCTCAACACCGACGCGGTGGAGCACGGCGGCTCGGGCCAGGGCAACATGGGCGGCGTGGACGCGGTGCCAATCGGCTACCACGGCCGCCCGTGGAGCGTGGTGCTGACCCTGCCGCCCCTGGCGGCGGTGTGGCTGGTGCACGAGGGGGAGGGGGGCGTCTAGGCGCGCTGTGTCGCGCGGCGCGCTCAAGGGGTGCGACGCGCTCGACGGCGGCGCGCCCCCCGCACGACCCGCAGCTCCTCGCTGCGCAGCGGCCGGCCCTCGCCCAGGAGGGCGGCCCGCACGCGCAGCCGGCGCCGCGACTTGCCCCCGTCGCGGAAGGCGGCCGGCAGCGGCAGCTGGAAGGCGAGCTGGTGGTCGCCCTCGCAGGAGGTGTCGCCGCTCCCCTGGGCGAGGACGGCCCGCTCCACCGCGAAGGGCCGCCAGGCGGTGTCCCGCGGCGCCCGCCGCTCGGCCACCACCTCCAGCGCCAGCTGGCCGAGGAGGCGCGGTCGGTGGAGCGCCAGCGTCACTCGCCCCTCCAGCGCGGTCGCGCGCGCCGCCAGCGGGTCGAGCTCGAGGGCCAGCTGATCGCTCGGGGCGGCCTCCGCCTGGCGCGCGAGCGTCTTGCGCGCCGCCCACCCGCAGGCGACCGGCGGAGTCTCGTGGATCAGCACGGGGCAAGGGACCCACTCCGTCCCCGCGTCCCCCTCCAGGGGGGGCCCGTCGGGGGCGGGGGCGATCGGCCCGGGCCGCGGCGCCTCGGCGAGGGCCGGCGGGAGCGGGCGCGGCTCCACCAGGAAGGTGCGGGCGGGCGCGCTGCGCAGGGTCGGCTCCCCCTCGAGCTCGGCGCGCAGGGCCAGGCAGATCAGCGGGCCCAGCGCCTGGTCGCCCTGGGGGAGCGGCGCCCGCAACAGGAAGCCGCTCGAGTCGAACGTGAGGCGATAGGCGGTGAGCCCCGGGCGGAGCAAGGGGACGGGCCGCTCCCGCGACCACAGCTTGAGCCGCTCCAGCCACGAGCGCGGAGCGCGCCCCTCGACCACCGCCACCTCGTCCGCGAAGGGCCGCCGGTGCCGTCCCTGCTGGACCCCCCCGCGCACCCGCAGGCGCAGGCCCTCGCCTCGCACCAGCCTGGGCGTGAAGGCGCGCAGCGTGGCCTCCAGGCGCTGGTCCGCCGTCAGCGCCAGGGGCGCCTCGAGGGTCAGCGACGGCGGCTGCGCGCGCCGGCGGCGGTCGCGCGACTCCTCCACCACCGACAGCAGCGTCGCCGCCCGGCGGCGCAGGGCGTCGGCCGCCGGCAGGAAGGGGTGGAGCGCCCCGGGCCCGCGCGGGGCCGGGGCGTCGCCCGCCCCGGGGGCGCCGCCGCAGGCGAACACCGTGCACCGCCCA
>JAWLGW010000638.1:0-4709 GCA_041690735.1 Planctomycetota bacterium | reverse complement strand
TCCGCGAACGAGAACGTGTGGTGGGTGTCGAGCCAACCGTGGTCGGCGTGCCCCCGCTGGTGGGCCTTGCGAACGGTGATCATGCGTCCTCCTGCGCCCTCGGCGCGGAGGTCCCCGAGCGCGAGCAGAGTGCCGCGGGGCCTGCTTCAGGAGGGCGAGGGTTACGCAGCGCCGGCGATCGCTTCGATCGACCGCCGGCGCCACGCCTCGATCACTTCGATCGCCTCCGCGCTCCGCGGACGGCGGCGGTCGTGCGCGGGGGGCCCGCGCTGCGCCGGCGGGAGGCCGACCGGCGGCCGGCCACGAACGCCCGCAGGTTGGCTCGGCAGGAGGCGACGGGCCGGCGGCCCGCCAGCTCCTCCTCCACGAGCTCCCGCTCGACCACCAGGTCCCACAGCGGCTGCGCCACGGCGCCGACCGCGGGATAGGCCGCGGCGACCTCCTGATCCCAGCGCTCGGCCAGGGTCAGGCAGTCCTCGGGGGTCACCTCGCGGCGGCAGGTCGCGCTGCCGCAGGCGCAGGAGAAGCCGTACTCGAGGTTGAGGGTGGCGTAGTCGTCGGTCAGCTCCTCTCCCTCCTCGATGTCGCGCACCGCGATCTCGAACTGGTGTCCGGGGCTGAGGCAGGTGGCCGAGCAGGAGTGGTTCACGTACCGGCCGTGGTCCCAGCACAGGACGACGTCGCCGCGCGGATCGACGAAGCCGTACTTCCCCAGGACCTGCTGCACCATGGGCGGCAGCGCGGCGATCTGGGTCGGGGCGAAGGTCTGATCGAGCGGGTCCCGGACCCAGGTGATGGTGCCGCGGGGGATGCGACGGGTCGCGAAGACGCCGTAACCGATGGTGTCGCTGACGAACCGAAGCTCGGTGTCGGGATGAAGCATGCGCCTCCTCGAGGCGAAGAAGGGGGCGCGCGGCCGCCGCGCGCTGGACCGATGCTGCCCAAGCGAGGGGCCCCGCGTCCATATGTCGGTCAGGGTTCAATTTGAGCCACGTCTTGCCTCTTGCTCCGCCGCGCGCCGGATGGCTGCGCGGGGTCCGGTGCGCGGTGGCCGCTCGGGCTCGACCCGAACGCTGCGCGTCGTGCTCCCACGACCACAATGGTGTGTGAGGAGGCGGTGAGGTGAGCGGCGCGCCGGGATTCGAGAACGAGCCCTTGGAGACCATGGTGGCGGTGGGCGCCGTCACCGCCCGCTCGGCGCGACTGTGGGTCCGGTGCCCCGAGGGGTGGCCGCTGCGGGTGCGCTGCTGGCGCGAGGACGAGCCACAGACCGCCCTCGAGGGCACGATCCCGCTCCCGCTGGATGCCGAGCGCCGCGACTTCACCGCTTCGTTCCTGGTCCCCGACCATCTCGCGGCCGGAGCGGCCCCCGACCTCGAGGCGGGGCAGCGATACCTGTTCGCGATCGCGCGTTCGGACGGCGAGGAGGTGGGCACGGGCACCTTCGTCACGGCCCCGAACGGTATCGACGACACGCCGGAGCGGTTCTCGGTCGCCGTCTTGAGCTGCAACCAGCCCTTCGATCGCCACGGTCGGCCGGCGCCTGGCGCGGAGGCCATGCTGCGTGCGGCGCGGAAGTGTCTGGAGCAGCACGACGCGAGGCTGGTGCTGACGGTCGGTGACCAGATGTACGCCGACCATCCCAAGCACCTGTCCCTGTTCGACCGGCGATACTTCGCGCGGGTGGCGCCACCCGGACGCGACGACGTGCTGGACTGCTCGGTCGACGAGCTGCGCCGGCTGTATCACGCCCGCTACCGCCACTTCTTCGCTCCGCCCGGGTGGAAGGACCTGCACGCCCGCTTCCCCTGCTACCCGATCCTCGACGACCACGAGCTGGTCGATAACTGGGGCTCGGCGGAGGCGCACCAGACGGGCGGCTGGCCCCGGGTGGGCAAGGCGGCCCGGCTGGCGTACCTCGACTATCAGCACAGCCGCATGGAGCAGCACCCGGGGCAGCTGCCGAGGGACTTCCACTACACGATCGAGTACGGCCCGCTGGCGGCCTTCGTCCTCGACCTACGCAGCCAGCGCCGGGCAGGCGACGGGGGGCAGCTGTTCGAGCCCAGCCAGCTGGAGGCGCTGGAGGACTTCCTGCAGCGCGAGCGCGACCGGGAGCTGGTGCTGATCGTGTGCAGCGTGCCGGTGGTGCACCTCCCCCGGTGGGCGGCCCGGGTGCTGGCGCGGGTGACCGTCGACGGGGAGGACTTCTCCGACCGCTGGTCGTCGCTGCGCCACGTGGAGGACCGCGACCGGTTCCTGCGCCTGCTCCACCGCCACCAGCAGGCGAACCCGGCCCAGCGGGTGGTGCTGGTCAGCGGCGACATCCACATGGGCTGCGTCCACGAGATCCGCTGGAGCGACGGCGGCCCGGCCTTCCACCAGCTGGTGTCGAGCGCGATCACCAACCGCCCCGGCCTGCCGATCCAGCTGGCGGCCAAGCTGTCGATCGCCTTCACCCGCCACGTCGAGACCATGGACCGCGACCTGGCCGCCGACGTCGCGTTCCTCCCCGACGAGGCGGGGCGGGACGCGAACCCCTACGCGCAGCTCAACCTGGGGCTGATCGAGGTGGACCGCCCGGCGCGCGACCGGCCGCTGCGGATGCGCTTCCTCCTGTACGGGCACAAGCACGACGAGCCGGTGTGCGTGTACCGGTCGGAGTGGATCGAGGCCGGGGCGCGGGCGCGGACGCGCGTGTGAGACCGCCAAGGCGGCGACCTCGAGCGGCAGCTCCTCCTCACCGCCAGGACGCCAGCGCCAGCGCAGCTGCGCGTCGTCGCTGGCAGCTTCGCCCCACACGGCCTCGCCCTCGTGGAAGTGGACGGCGGCGCTGTGTCCCACGGAGTCGCTGTAGCTGACCGCCCAGGCGCGCCCGCAGGCTTCACTCAGCGCGCGGGCTAGAAGGAGCGCCGCCGGGTCGTGGTGCGGGATCTGCGCCGCGCGCGCCGCATCGGCCTCCCGCAGCTCCAGAAAGCCCCCGTCAGGCAGGAGGAGCGCGCTGAAGGGCTGCGCGTAGCGGCCCACCTGGTGGAGCTCCGGGGCGCCGGAGCTGCCCGCCTGCACGAGCGTCCCGGTCGCGAGCAGCCGGTCGTAGATCGCGCGCAACTCGTCCACCGAGCCGCTGCAGAAGAAGGCCGTGGCGTTGAGACCCATGCGTCCTCCTTCCCCGGTGGGCGCAAGTCCATCAACCGTTCCTCGCTCGACCGTCTTGCCCTCAATCCCGCAGGTAGTGGCAGGTGTACCCGCCCGGGTTCTTCTGCAGGTAGTCCTGGTGGTACGCCTCCGCCGGGGTGAAGGGCTTGGCGGGCACGATCTCGGTCACGAGCGGGTCGTCCCACTTGCCTGAGGCCTCGACCGCCGCCCTCACCTTCTCGGCCGTCTGCCGCTGCTCCTCGGAGGTGGTGAAGATCGCCGAGCGGTACTGGGTGCCCTTGTCGTTGCCCTGGCGGTTGAGCGTGGTCGGGTCGTGCATGCGGAAGAACCACCCCAGCAGCTGTTCGTAGGTCAGGCGGCTGGGGTCGAAGATCACCTCCACCGCCTCGGCGTGACCGGTGCGGCCGGTCTTCACCACCTCGTAGGTGGGCCGCTCGACGTCGCCGCCGGTGTAGCCGACGTTGGTCTCGAGGACGCCCGGGATGTTGCGGATGATCTCCTCCATGCCCCAGAAGCAGCCGCCCGCCAGGATCGCCCGCTCCCGCTGGGCGGTCTGCTTCGCCGCCTGCTCCTGCGTCTCCTCGGGAGCCTCGATCAGCCCCTTGGCGACGAAGGGCTGCAGCAGGTGGCCGTACCCCTCCTTGGCCATGGCCTCGAGGGGCACGAACCGCAGGGCGGCCGAGTTGATGCAGTAGCGGAGGCCCGTCGGCCGGGGGCCGTCGGTGAACACGTGACCCAGGTGCGAGTCGGCCTCACCCGAGCGGACCTCGACGCGCGTCATGCCGTGGGAGCGGTCCTCCTTCTCGGCGACGCAGTCCTCGCTCAGCGGGCGGGTGAAGCTGGGCCAGCCGGTGCCCGAGTCGAACTTGTCGAGGGAGCTGAACAGCGGCTCGCCCGAGACCACGTCGACGTAGATCCCGTGCCGCTTCTCGTTCCAGTAGGCGTTCTCGAAGGGAGGCTCGGTGGCGTCCTCCTGCGTGACCCGGTACTGGAGCGGGGTCAGCCGCTCGCGGAGCTCCTCCTCGCTGGGCTTGCCGCGCTGGCGCGTCGCGGCGCCATCCTCTTCGCCCGGCTGCTCCGTCCGCTCCGGCGCGCCCTCGGGCGCGGCCACCACCTCCCCCCCCTCGGGGGTGCAGGCCGTGCAAAGCGCGGCCAGCGCCACGGTCGCCAGGACCGCTCCCAGGGACCGCGCGCTGGCGGGGGTCGATCGGGCCATGGTCCACCTCCGTCCGTTCCGACGGGTGATGGTACGGCCTGACCGCAAAAGGGGTGACCCTGAGGGCCGGCTCCTTAGGCCTCGGCCTCGCTCTCCTGCGGGGCCTTGGCCGCCTCGGCCGCGCGGGCCGCCTCCGCGGCCTCCGCCGCGGCCCGCACCTCGGGCGGGCCCCAGTACTTGGCGTGGCTGTCCACCCAGTGCCCCATCAGCCCCTTGAAGTGACGGTAGAAGGCCGTCTGCTCGTGGGCCGGGTACACCTCCTCCACCGTCTGGCGGATGATCCGGTCGAACTCGTCGCTGCCGACCATGTCCCAGGCGATCGAGTCGAGGTCCTGCA
>JAWLGW010000637.1:3286-4717 GCA_041690735.1 Planctomycetota bacterium | reverse complement strand
CTCGGCGCGCCCGACGCGGGGGGGAAACCAGACGACGGAGAGCCGCAGGGCGAGGACGGCGTCAAGTGAGCGATTACGTGCAGAAGGTCGCCTGGGGCGAGGGGATCGTCCTCACCCCCCAGCATTTCCAGCAGGCCGACCGCTACTGCGAGGACCTGGTCAACCGGCGCGTGCGAGCCGCCCACCCCCTCGACTGGGGCCTGACCCAGCTGCGGATCGACCGCGACGCCCTGGCGGGCGGCGAGCTCGTGCTGCAGGAGGGGGCCGCGGTGCTCCCGGACGGCACGTACGTCTCCTTCCCCGGCCGGGACACGCCGCCGCCGGCCCGAAAGATCGCCGACGCCTTCCCCGCCGGCGACGCCACCCTCGGGGTCTACCTGGCCGTGCCCTGCACCCGCCCCGGCGAGCCGACCGTCCGCACCGACCCCACCTCCGAGCGGCTGACCCCCTTCGACCGGGCGACCGTGTCCCTGCGCGACGAGGGGGGCGTGGCCGAGGAGCGGCAGGTGGACGTCGCCCGGCGCCGGATCCAGCTCCTGTTCACCAGCGAGTCGCGCGACGCCTACAGCTGCCTGCCGGTCGCCGTCCTGCGCCGCAACTCCGGCGGCGGGTTCGAGCTGGAGGAGAGCTTCATCCCGACCTGCCAGTACGTGGCGGCGGCCCCCCGCCTGGTGGCGCTCCTGCGGCGCGTGCTGGAGATCCTGATCAAGCGCAGCGACGACGTGTCGCGGCAGCGGCGCCAGCGCGGCGACGGCTCGGGCATGGTCGACACCTCCACCGCCGACGCGCTCTCGTTCTGGTTCCTGCACGCGGTCAACAGCGCGCTGCCGCTGATCCGCTCCCTGTACCAGCAGCCGCGCGTCCACCCCTACCTGGCCTACCGAGAGCTGGCCGCCCTGGCCGGCTCCCTGTGCACCTTCTCCCTCGAGGCCAGCCCGGGCGACATCCCGCCCTACGCGCCCGACGACCTGACCAGCACCTTCCTGCCCCTCGAGGCGCTGCTGCTCAAGATGCTCGGCCAGGCGCTCCCCAGCCGGTGCGTGCCGATCCCCGTGGAGCGGACCCGCGACCACCTGCACGTGGCCCGGGTCCATGACGAGCGGCTGCTCAACGGCAGCGCGCAGCTCTACCTGTCGGTCGGCGCCGAGGTGCCCCCCGAGCGGCTGGCCGCCGAGCTGCCGCAGAAGGCGAAGATCACCTCGGCCGACAACGTCGAGGCCCTGATCGTGCGCGCCCTGCCCGGGCTGCCGGTCGCCTTCCTGGAGGCGCCTCCCCCCGAGGTGCCGGTGCACGCGGGCCGGGCCTACTTCCAGCTGGCCCAGAGCGGCGAGCACTGGGAGGCGATCCGCACCTCCGGTCGCCTGGGGATCTTCATCCCGGCCGAGTTCGGCGGGGCGAAGCTGGAGCTCGTCGCCGTCAAGGACCGCGCAT
>JAWLGW010000637.1:0-3276 GCA_041690735.1 Planctomycetota bacterium | reverse complement strand
AGCGAGGCGTCCCTCGACCTCCCCGGCCAGCGCCTGGCCGACCTGCACACCGAGCTGTTCGCGTACGTCCTGCAGCTCGGCCAGACCGACGACCCCGGCCCCCCCGCCGAGCTGCGGGTGCGGATCAACCGCATGCTGCAAGAGGTGGGCGCGCGGGCCGTCGCGTCGGGCTACAGCGAGGCGGCGGCCGCCGCGGCCCGCTACGCCCTGTGCGGCCTGATCGACGAGCTGGTGCTCACCTCTCGCTGGCAGGCGGTCAAGGAGCCCTGGCTGGGCAAGCCGCTGCAGCTCGAGCACTTCGGCACCTTCGCCGCCGGCGAGGAGTTCTTCCGTCGCCTCGACGCCATCCGCGCCAGCCAGGACCCCCAGCGCCTCGACGTCCTCGAGGTCTACACCCTGTGCCTGTGCCTGGGCTTCAAGGGCAAGTACGGGGGCGTGCAGGGCCTCGAGACCCTCCGGCAGCTGCGCGAGGAGCTCACCGGTGAGCTGTACACGGCGCAGCTGCCGACCGCCCCGGTCCAGAGCGTGGCGGTCTCGGCCCGCGACCAGGCGATCGGCCGCTCCCGCCGCAAGACCAACGCCACCGACCTCTCGCCGGCCTGGCGGCCGCCCAGCCAGACCCTGACCCTGGCCAAGGACCTGCCGGCGCGGCCGGCGCTCGTCGCCTGCCTGGCGACGCTGCTGGTGGTGTATGGCGTGCTCTCGGCGCTGCTGGGCGCCCGGGCGTCGAGCGTGCTCGAGGGGCTGGGGGGCTGATGGCTGGCTTCATCAACCTGCTGGCGCTGATCGTCCTGGGGGTGGTGATCTGGTTCGGCGGCCAGTACCTGGAGGTGCCGGCCGCCTACCGGATCGCCGCGATCGTCGGCGTGCTGGTGCTGTGGCTGGCGCTGTACCTGTTCCAGCGCCTGCGGGCGATCCGCACCGCCGCCCTGATCGAGCGCCGCCTGCGCGAGCAGGCGGCGGACCAGATCGCCAGCAGCCGCCCGGCCGAGCGCGACCAGCTGGAGGAGCTCGAGCGGCGCCTGGCCGAGGCGATCCACGCCCTCAAGCAGTCGAAGCTGGGCAAGACCGCCCTGGCGGAGCTGCCCTGGTACATCTTCATCGGCCCCCCCGGGTCGGGGAAGAGCACCGCCCTGCAGGAGTCGGGGCTGGAGTTCCCCCAGCTGGGCCAGGGGCTCAACGGGCTGCAGGGGGTGGGCGGCACCCGCAACTGCGAGTGGTGGTTCACCTCCGACGGGATCCTGCTCGACACCGCCGGGCGCTACACCACCGTGGCCGAGGATCGCGAGGAGTGGCTCGGCTTCCTGGCCATGATCAAGAAGGCCCGCAACCGGTGCCCGATCAACGGCGCCCTGGTGGCGATCAGCGTGGCGGACCTCGCCGCAGCGGACGAGGACGAGCTCGAGCGCCACGCGACCGCGGTGCGCGAGCGCCTCGACGAGCTGTGCCAGCAGCTCGAGGAGGTGTTCCCGGTCTACCTGGTGTTCACCAAGTGCGACCTGCTGCAGGGCTTCGTAGAGTTCTACGAGGGGCTGGGCCGCGCCGAGCGCGAGCAGGTGTGGGGCTACACCTTCCCCTACGAGGAGCTGTCGGCCCAGCGCTACAAGCAGACCTTCCTCAAGGAGGGGCAGGCCCTGTACGAGCGGCTGACCCAGCGGCGCCTCAAGCTGCTGGCGGTCGACCAGCCGGCCGAGAAGGCGCTCGGCCTGTACTCCTTCCCCCTGCAGTTCGCCGCCGTGCAGGACCGGCTGGCGCGGTTCATCGAGCTGGCCTTCCGCCAGAACCCCCTCCAGGAGCAGCCGATCCTGCGCGGCTTCTACTTCACCAGCGGCACCCAGGAGGGGCGGCCCATAGACCAGGTCCTGGGCGCCCTGCGCCAGGCGTTCGGCGTCAAGGCGAAGGAGGGCGAGGAGGGCGCCGCGCCCCCGCCGCCGGCGCCCGCCGGCGCGGCCACCAAGAAGAGCTACTTCATCACCGACCTGTTCAAGAAGGTGATCTTCCCCGACCGGCAGCTGGCCCGCAGCCTGGCCCGCACCGAGCGGCGCCGACGCGCCGCGCAGCTGGCCACCATGGCGGCCTCGGTCGCCGCCACCCTGGGCCTGAGCGCGGCGCTGGTGTACTCCTTCTTCGCCAACCGGGCCCTGCTGGCCCGGGTCGAGGTCGGCCTGGCCGCGGTGGCGCAGTCCCGCGGCTCGAAGCTCACCCCCCCCGACCAGCGGCTGGTCGCCCTCGACCCCCTGCGGGACGGCGTGGCCGAGCTGTGGGCCCACGAGGACGGCTGGACGCCCATCGGTCTCAGCTGGGGCCTGTATCAGGGCGGCGCGGTCGCGCCCACGGCCCGGAAGGTGTACTTCGAGGAGCTCGGCGGCCTGCTGGTCGGACCGGCGGTGAAGGCGATCGAGGAGGAGCTCGGCTGGGCGACCGCGCCCCAGCTCGACCTCCAGCAGCTCAAGCAGACCTATGGCTACCAGCACGACCAGGAGTTCTACGACGGCCTGTACCGGCTGCTGCGGGTGTACCTCATGCTCGGCGGGCGCCTCGACCCCGAGCCCGTCGACATCCGGGATCAGCTGCTGCTGCGCGAGCGCTGGCTGCGCGGCCTGGGCGTCGCGGCCGGCGGGACGCTCCCCGAGCCCCAGCGGGTCCTCGCCCTGGCGCAGCTCGACTTCTTGCTGACCCAGCTGGAGCGGGTCGAGGAGTGGGCGCCCGCGCTGGACGAGGCGCTGGTCCACCGGGTCCGCAAGAAGCTGGAGGCGAACTACTGGATCTCGCAGAGCTACACCCAGATCCGCGACACCCGCGAGGACCAGGCGGGGGTGGAGACGGTCGAGTCGCTCCTCGGCCCCCCTGGGACCCAGCTGTTCGGCGAGGTCGAGCCGGTCTCCAAGGTGTTCACCGAGCAGGAGTGGCAGGGGTACTTCGAGCGGGCGATCGGCGAGAAGAGCGCCTATCTGGCGGCGCAGTACGCCGAGATGAAGATCCCCAAGGAGCAGGCGCAGGTCGCCGCCGAGCTGCGCGGCTACTTCGAGGACGAGGGTCGCCAGCGCTGGACCCGCTTCCTGGAGGCGCTCGCCCCCGGCCCCTTCGGCGGCGTCTCGGGCGCCGCCGAGAAGCTGGCCCTGCTGGGCGGGAGCCGCAGCCCGCTGGTCCCCCTGTTCGACCAGGTGTGGGCGCGGCAGTTCGTGCTGAACGCCTCGGCCGAGCGCGCCAAGCTGACCCCCCGCCCGCCGCCCACCAAGCCCGAGCCGGGGCGAGAGCCCAAGGGCTGGCAGGTGC
>JAWLGW010000636.1:0-4721 GCA_041690735.1 Planctomycetota bacterium | reverse complement strand
TCGCAATAGGGAGCCGCGGTCGCCCGGAGAGATCGAACACGGAGTATCAACAGCAAACAGAGAATGGGAACAGGGAATGGCTCCGCAGTGGGAAACGCAGTTTGGGAGAGGAGACTGCGGTATCCGAGGATCCGCGCGCGCCGCCCCTCCGCCTCCCCCACGCGGGTGCTCGCTCCGGGACGATCCAACAGCCACGCCTCGCGACGACCCGCGCCCGCGCGAGGTGCTCCGTGCCGCTGGCACGGGCACGGGTGTTACTCCGCCACCCCCTTCCCCTCGTGCAGGCGCGCCACCTCGCGGCCGATCCGGCCGGTCAGCACGTAGAACAGCATGATCCAGTCGCACACGAACGACTTGAAGGGGTACTGGAAGGTGGCCGGGCGGTTGCGCTCGATCACGAAGTGACCCACCCAGGCGAAGGCGTAGCCGTTCACCAGCCCGGCCAGCACCAGCCAGGGCTGCTGCCAGGCGATCGCCAGCCCCAGCCACGCCAGCCCCCCCAGCGAGCCCACCGCGTGCAGGCCCCGATTGACGGGGCTGAGGTGCTCGCTCAGGTAGTAGGGCCAGAACTCGGCCAGGGTCTCGTAGCGCTGCAGCTGGCTCATGCGGCCCTCAGTAGGGGATGTCCCGCCACAGGTCCTGATAGCCCTGCCAGGCGCGCAGGGTGGCCCGCGGGGGCTGGTCCTCCGACTCGAAGTACTCCACGGTCGCGTAGCACAGCTCGCGGTTCATGCCGAGGTTGGCGATGTCGAGGGAGATCAGGTCGGTCCAGGTGCCGGTGTTGATGTAGGTCTTGTTGTGCCCGAAGCGGCGGACCTTGCGCAGGTGGGTGTGCCCCATGATCACGGTGTGGATCCGGGGGTTCTTGCGCATGAGACGACGGACCTTGTGCTCGAAGTTGGGGAAGGCGGAGTACTCGAAGAAGCCGTCCACCACCGCGCGGAGCCGGTCGATGCTGAACCGGCCCTGGAACAGGGGCTTGATCCTGTAGGTCCAGAAGGTCTGCCAGGCGAGGACGAACAGCCGGAAGGCGATCCCGGTGTCGAACAGGCAGGCGCCCAGGAAGTACATCTTGAAGGGCTGGACCCGGTCGATGTACGGCCGCTTCTCCTTGAGGACGTTGAGCACCCGCAGCAGGAACAGGCTGCCGAAGGGCTGGAAGATCACCGGCTCCTTGCGCCCCCGGGTGACGAGGATCTGGTCCCAGGGGTAGCGGTTCATGGCCTCGAACTGCATGCCGTGGTGGACCTGCACCCCGTCGAACTCGTAGTAGGACCGCTCGGTGATGAACTGGACCCGGTCGTCCTCGGGCGAGCCGCACACGGCGGCGCAGAAGGCGCGCTGGCAGGCGGGGAAGATCAGCTCCATGTCGTGGTTGCCCGGCAGGACCGTGATCCGCTTGTGGGGCGTGTCCACGAAGGCGCGCAGCCCGCGCACCACCGCCGAGTGCCCCTCCAGGCAGGCCTTCAGCTTGGTCACCGCGACCCTCTCGGTCACCTCGACGGGGAAGCCGCCGTCGTAGCGCACCTGCAGGAGGTCGAAGAAGTCGCCGTTGATGATCAGCTCCACCTCCTCGTCCTCGTAGTAGTCGGTCGAGTAGTAGCGGAGCAGCTCGGCGAACTTGTCGTCGTGGTTGAAGTTCTCCCACGGGTTGAGCTCCCCCTCCCGAGCGCCGTCGGAGAGGTGGAAGTCGCTGACGATGATCTTCTTGATCTTGCCGGCCATGGGGGACGTCGGGCGATAATCTACAGCCCAGGCGAGAGTTCGGCGAGCCGCGCCGGCTGCCGCTGCATTGCCGGTTCCGCGGTGTGGCCCTAGGATGGGCCCCTGTCCGGCCGGCCCCCCGGCTTCTCCGGCCGGCCCTCACACGATCGGCGCGGACCCGTAGAGGGTCAGGACGTCCAGCTTCACCAAGGGGTGCTCCATGCACGTGCGTTCCCTCCCTCAGCCCATCGCGCTGACCGTGGCGGCCCTGGCCTTCGCCGCCCTCCTCCCGCCCCAGGTCCGCGCCCAGGACGCCGCCGGCGGCTCCCTGGCGGCGAAGGTCGAGGAGATCTTCCAGCGCATGCAACAGGCGCAGGGGCCGGGCCTGTGGGACCACAGCCTCGCCCTCCAGGAGCTGGGGGCGGGCGCGGCCGGCGAGGTGGCGCGTCGGCTCGACTCGGCGCCGCCCGCGTCCAAGGTCGCCGCGGCCAAGGCGATCCTCGCCGGCGACGCCGCCGACACCCACCGCGGCGCGGCGATCACCGCCCTCAAGGAGGTGATCCGGGCCGGGACCTCCCGGGAGCTGGGCGTCCGCGCGGCGGACCTGCTCACCGCCTACGGCCTGCGCACCGAGGTCCGTCCCCTGATGCGGGACGTCGACCAGATCCACGACCCGTTCGTGAAGATCCACCTGCTCCGGGCCCTGCGCGTCCAGGGGCGCTTCCCCCAGGCCGAGCGCAAGCTGCGCGAGTACCTCACCTCCGACGACTTCGCCGTGCAGTGCGAGGCCGCCCTGGTGCTGGCCTCCCCCGAGATCGGCAACGTGGCGGTGGCCAAGCCGATCCTGAGCAAGCTCAAGAACGAGCCCACCGACCGCGGCCGCCAGGCGCGGGCCTACCTCGAGATGGACGACATGCTGTCGCAGCTCGAGAAGTACGCCGGGCTCGAGGATCGCGACGACCTGCTCAAGGCGCGCGACCGGGAGATCGCCCACCTCAAGGGAGAGATCGCCAAGATCCAGGCCCAGATGCGCGCCGGCAGCGGGGGCGCCGCCGCGGCGGACGTGCCCGGCGGCGAGCTCCTCAAGGAGCTGGTCGAGCGCGTCCGCACCATGTACGTGGACGAGGACAAGGCGAAGGTCGAGGAGCTGATCGACGCCGCCGCGGCCGGGCTGGTGGACAGCCTCGACCCCTTCTCCTCTTACATGAACGAGAAGGCGGTCAACGAGTTCAACCGCAGCATTCAGCAGCGCTACGGCGGGATCGGCGCGGTGGTCCAGATGGACCGCAAGACCGGCTTCCTGTCGATCCAGCGGCCGATCTACGGCAACCCGGCCCACAAGGCGGGCCTGCGCTCCCTCGACCAGGTGACCGAGGTCGAGGGCACCAGCACCAAGGGCAAGACCGTCCAGGAGCTGGTCCAGATCCTCAAGGGTCCCGAGGGGACGCCGGTCAAGGTCAAGGTCCAGCCCTTCTTCGGCGGTGACGAGCGCGAGGTCGAGATCACCCGCGCCCAGATCACGCTCAAGAGCGTGCGGTGGGACATGCTGCCGGGCGACATCGGCTACATCCAGCTGTCGCAGTTCGGGCACCTGGCCACCCTCGAGGTCGAGGAGGCCCTGCGGGACCTGGAGTCACGCGGCATGAAGGGGCTGATCCTCGACCTGCGCGGCAACCCGGGCGGCCTCCTGTCGGCCGCGGTGGAGATCGCCGACAAGTTCCTGGAAGACGACCAGCTGGTCGTGTACTCCGAGGGCCGCAAGGGGACCCGCTACGGCGCCCGCCAGGAGGACGGCGGGCCCAGCGTCCGCCGTCGCCGCCTGCAGCAGCCCAAGCACCCCGACTACCCGCTGGTGGTGCTGATCGACGAGCACTCGGCCAGCGCCAGCGAGATCGTGTCCGGCGCCCTGCAGGCCCACGAGCGGGCCGAGCTGGTGGGCAACACCACCTTCGGCAAGGGGAGCGTGCAGAACATCTTCCCGCTGGAGTCGATGGGCGACAAGGCGGCGCTCCGCATGACGATCGCCTACTACTACCTGCCCGACGGCCGCCTGATCCACCGCTCCCGCCACGTCGAGTCGTGGCGCTTCCGCGAGCAGGTGCGCAGCGAGATCGGCCGCTGGCAGCAGGAGGGCCTGATCAACGAGACCCAGGCCAAGGAGCTCCTGGACCAGTACGCGGCCGAGCCGGGCGGCGTCGAGCCCGACTACAAGGTGGAGCAGACCCAGTTCACGGCCGCCCAGACCCGCGCCTTCGGGCTGATCCTCGACCTCGACCTGCTGGAGCAGTACATCCGCGACTACTGGACCAAGCACAAGGACCTGTTCCACACCCTGGCGCGGTTCGACCACTTCGAGCCCAAGCGGTACCCCGACTTCGAGGCCTTGTGGGCCAAGGTGCAGGAGAGCCTCGATCAGGCCTCGAAGAAGGCGATGACCGAGAACGACCTCAGGATCCTCCTCCGCTCCTGGGTCCGCCGCTTCACCCAGGACGACCTGGCCCGCGAGCTGACCAGCGACTACCAGGAGGACCGCCAGCTCCAGGCGGCGCTGCTGCTGATCGCCGAGAAGACCGGCCAGGACATCGGCAAGCTCGGTCAGCTGGCCTTCATCGCCAACAACTTCCCCGATGGCGTGGCGCACACCCGCAAGCCGGAGGAGGAGAAGAAGGGCGAAGAGGAGCAGGCCGAGGGCCGCGACTTCAAGTGAATCTCGCGCTTTCGAGCGGAGAGAAGCTCGCGGTGTGAACGCGGACCTGGTCGACTCGCTCGAAAACGCGAAACTCACCTAGCGAGCGCCGCCTGCTCTCGTGAACGGCGGCCGCTCTTGCTCGGTGCGGCGGCGCGCTGTCGCTTGAACGACAGCGCCTTGGTGAGCGCTCGCCCGCCGCTACCCCGAGCGCGCCGGCTACCGCTCCAGCGCCTGGTGGAGCAGGCGGCCGAAGGTCTGGGTGAGCTTGAAGTGGTTCGGCTCGCCCTCGTCGGTGAGGACCTCCTCGGCCGGGAGCTCGAAGGGCTCA
>JAWLGW010000635.1:0-4730 GCA_041690735.1 Planctomycetota bacterium | reverse complement strand
AGCAGGCACACCGCCACCTCCACGCGCTGGACCGCGTGGTCGGCCTTGTGCATGGCCCGCAGCGGCCCCGGGAGATCGGGGACCTGCGAGGGCGCGAGCTCGGACACGGAGGGCTCGGGCTCCGGGGGGGTCACGGTCATGGAGCCCGCGCGCTACTCCTGCTGCTGCTTGGCCCGGGTCTCGGCGACGATCTTGCGCACCCGCGACAGGAGGTCCTGACTCCACAGCTTGCCGACCAGCGAGTCGGCCACCTTCTGGCCGAGCTCCCGCAGCATGGGCATCTCGTCCGTGGGGAGGGGGATCACCTTCACGCCGCTGCTCTGCAGCTCCTCGACGGTCTGCTCGTTCTTCTGGCGGACCTCGTCGAGCAGCGTCTCCAGGCGCTTGTGGGCCACGTCGGCGATCTTGCTGCGCACCGGCGGCGGGATCTTGGCCCACTCCTTCTTGCTGATCAGGAGCGCCCCGGTCCCGTGCCCCACGGTCATGCGGCTCATGTAGCGCACGTTGCGGTGCCACTGCAGGCCGACCAGGCCGTAGGGCGAGTTGTAGACCGAGTCGATCATGCCGGTCTCGAGGGAGGTCAGCACGTCGGTCAGCGGCAGCGGCACGCCCGACAGGCCGTAGACCTGGAAGGTGCGCTCCGCCAGCGGGTCGCCCTGCCACACCCAGATCTTTCGCTGGCGCAGCTCGTCGAGGGTGCGCGCCTCGACCTTGCTGAAGATGTAGGCCCAGCCCACCTCCGCCCAGCCCAGGAACACGAAGCCCTTCTCGTCGAAGCCCTGCTTGAACTCGTCCAGCAGCGCGGCCTTGACGGCGTCGATCTCGGCCTTGCTCTCGTACAGGAAGGGGACCTCGAGGATCCGCACCTCGGGGAGGATCTCCCCCAGGCCGATCCCGGTGAACAGGCCGCCGTGGATCAGGCCGACCTGCATCCGCTCGATCACCGCCTTCTCGTCGCCCTGGCTGCCGTTCGGGAAGTACTGCAGCTCGACCCGGCCGCGGGTGCCCCGGGCGATCACGTTCTTGATGTCCATGAGGGCGTCCATCCAGACCGTCCCCTCGGGGGCCTGGGTGGCGATCCGCAGGGTGACCTGCGCCGGCGGCGGCGGCTCGGCCTGGGCCGGGCTCGCGGCGGCGACCAGGAGCAGCGGCGCCAGGGCCGCCGCGCGCCGGGTCCACCGCCGGCGCCTGCTGTGCTCAGTCGATTGCCTCATACCCATGTCTCGCTCCTGGTTCCCCTGCGCAGCCGTGCGACGGCTCGCGCCGGGGTGCCTTCAGTCTGCAACTCAGTCGCCCCAGTCGCCGTCGCCCCAGTCGCCCCCGTCGCTGCCGGTCGCGGGAGCCGCGGCGTCGCCGCCCCAGTCGCCGCCGCCCCAGTCACTGGACGCGGCGGCGTAGCGGTTCTCCGCGCCCTCGGGCGCGATGATGTTGTAGGCCGCCGGGTCCGCCAGCAGCGCGCGGGCCCGCTGCTTGGCGACCGCGTTGTTGAGCGCCTGCTCGGGCCACAGCCCCGCCGGCGCCTCGACCACGCTCACCAGCGTCTCGTAGAAGGCGTCCCACGCCCGGCGCTGGGCGGCGAGCACCTCCTCGATCGGCGCCCCGGCGGAGGTCGCCGCCAGGGAGGGCGCGTAGAACTGCGCCCACAGCACCTTGGCCATGAGCATCTTGCCGGCGGTGATCTGCTCCACGCGCTCGAAGTGGCGCAGCCCCTCGGCGGGGTCGCCGCCGAGCGTGGCGGGCAGCGCCAGGTGACGCATGGCGAAGTACAGGTGAGGGCCGCCGTTAAAGAAGGTCGGGGACCGGTCGAGCACCCAGGTCATGACCTGGTCCACCCGCGCCAGGTCGGTCACGGCGGCGGGGTCGCTGCGGTGCAGGTTGATCTGCGACCCGCGGGCGAAGCCCCACCAGAACAGCGCCGGGAGGGCGTCCTCGTCCTGCTCCGCCAGGAGGGCCGTCAGCTCCGGCTCCGCCGCCCGCTCCAGCGCCCCGGCGAGGTCGTCGTCCTCCTCGGCCAGGGCCGCCAGGGCGGCCCCGCGCGCCGTGGTGTAGTGGAAGTCGGCCCACTCGGGATGGTCGCGCTCGAGGAAGGCGAAGGCGAAGGTGGCGTTGAGCTCCGCCTGGAGCAGGCGCAGCGCCACGTTGTCGGGGCTCGACTGCACCATGCCGTTGAGCTGCGCGATCAGCCCAGGTCCCGCCTCACGGGCGTAGCCCACCACCGGCACCCGGTTGAAGTCGTCCTTGGTCTGCACCAGCACCGGGACCATCTGGTCCACGGCCATCCGCTGCAGGTTGCAGCCCGACAGGGCGGCCGTCAGAGCGACCGCGGTGGCGATCGAGCGCGTCACAGGTTCCCCCCTCGCATCAGGCGCCGCTGCTTGCGCCGGCTCCGCAGCCGCTCCTCGATCATGCGGCGCGCCTGCTCCTTGAGCTCCCGCCGCCGCTCCTCCGAGATCGTCGGCAGCGCGTCAGGGTCCGCCTCGGGCTCGGGAGCCCGGTCGCCCGACTCGGCCTCCAGGGCCTCGAACGTCGCGAGGTCCACCATGCCCCCCGCGTCGGCGCCGTCCCCTTCGGGGGCGGCGGACTCGGTGGAGGAGACGGGCTCCCGCGACTCCGGCATCGCTTTACTCCCTGACACGTCGGAAGATAGGTGCGCCAGCAACGGCCGGCGGATTCTACACGGGCGGCCGGACGCGTCCAAGAGCACCCTCGCCCTCCCCACGCCCTCGAGTCGGGGGCCCAGACAGGGCCCCCAAACCAGGCCTCCGGGTTGTGTCGGTGGGGAGAGGAGCGCAGGCGTTAGACTCGGGAACCCCCGCCGAGCCCGCCGCGTCCAAGAGGGAGCTGTGACCGATACCCACTCCGCGCTGACCGGCACGCGCCTGGGCCCGTTCGTCCTGGAGGAGCCCCTGGGCAGGGGCGGCATGGGCGCGGTGTTCCTGGGCCGCGACGTGGCCCTCGACCGGCCGGTGGCGGTGAAGGTCCTGGCCTCCCACCTGGCCGCCGACCCCGAATACGTGGACCGGTTCGTGCGCGAGGCCCGCACGGCGGCCCGCCTCAACCATCCCAACGTGGTGCTGGTGTATGGGGCCGGCCTCGAGCAGGGGATCGCCTACATCGCCCTCGAGCTGGTCGAAGGGTGCACCCTGCACCACCTGTTCAGCCAGGCCAGCCCCTTCCCCCCCCGCCGCGCCTGCGAGCTGATCGCGGGAGCCGCCCGCGGGCTGGCTGCCGCCCACGCGCAGGGGATCGTTCACCGCGACATCAAGCCAGAGAACATCCTGATCACCCGCGCGGGGACGCCCAAGCTGGCGGACTTCGGCCTGGCGCGGCAGGTCGACCAGCGGATCACCACCAGCGGGGTGTTCCTGGGGACGCCGCAGTACGCCTCGCCCGAGCAGTGCAACACGGTGGAGGTCACGGCGGCCTCGGACCTGTACTCCCTCGGCGTGGTCCTGTACGAGCTCCTGGCCGGACGCCCGCCCCACCAGGCGCCGACGCCGCTGGCCCTGTTCCAGAAGATTCTGGCCGAGGTGCCTGCGCCGCTCGGCGCGGCCTGCCCCGAGCTGCCCCCCTCGCTGGTGGCCATCGTCGAGCGACTCCTGCGCAAGGAGCCGGGCGAGCGGTACCAGGACGCCGCCGCCCTGGCCGCGGACCTGGAGCGCGCCCTGGCGGGGCTGCCCCAGCCGGCCCCCGAGGCGGACCCGCTGGCCGTGCTGGCGCGCCAGGAGAGCTCGGGGACCGCCGCCTCGTCTGCCAGTTGGTCGACGGCCGTCACGATCCACGAGGGGCCGGGGTCGAGCGGACGCGCCTTCGCACCCACGCCGGCCGCGGCCAGCGGCGGCGCCGAGACCGCGGCCCTGCCCGGACCGGACGCCCCCACGGCGGTCCTGACCCCGCCCGACGGCGCCCCCACCCTGCCGCCACGTCCGCCGGTCCCTCCGACCCGCCGCGGCGGCCTCGCGACCCGGGTGATCGCCGCGGCGACCGCCGCGGGCGTGGCCGGGTTGCTGCTGGCGTGGGGCCTCCGTCCCCCGTCCCCTCCCCGCGGTGGCCGCGGCCCCGACGGACCGGTCCGGGTCGCCGTCACCGCATGGACCAACGGCGCCGGCGACGCCGAGCTCGCCTGGTTGGCCGACGCCCTGCCCGAGTTCATCGCCTCCGAGCTGAGCCAGAGCCGGCGGATCGAGGTGATCCGCGGCGGCGAGGCGGGCAGCGGGGTGGGAGCCGGCACCGGGGCCGCCCTGCTGCGGCAGGTGGGCGGCGACGTGTGGATCGGCGGCAGCTTCTTCACCGACGCCGGCAAGGTGGGCGTCACCACCCGGGTCGAGGACCGCGACGGCTCGCCGATCCGCTTCCCGCCGGTGGTGTTCGAGAAGAGCCAGGTGCTGGACGAGGTGGCCAACCTCGCCCGCCGGCTGCGGGGGGCGCTCGAGCCGGGACCGGTCGCGGGGCGGGACGGGGATGGGTTCGCCCCCCTGGAGGACGCGCGGGAGGTGGCGGCCGCCCCCGCCCCGCCCGCCGCGCCCCCGCCGGGGTCCGCCGCCAGCTCCGCGCCCGAGACCAAGGAGTGGAACGTCACCCTCGAGGGCGACGAGTTCGGGAGCGGCGGGGGGGGCGGCGCGCCGGCGGGCGGCGCCGGCGCACCCGGCCGACAAAAGGAGCTGGCGCGGGAGCTGGCGCAGCAGAAAGGCCTGGCCGCGCGGCGGCGCCAGCTCGAGTCGCGCCTCTCC
>JAWLGW010000634.1:0-4740 GCA_041690735.1 Planctomycetota bacterium | reverse complement strand
AGCGCGGTCGTCCGGACGCAATTCTCCGACGCCGCCCAAGGCGCGAAGCGGGTCAGGGCAGGAGCGCCGCCAGCGCCTCCTCGGTCGCGCCGAGGTCGTCGAGCAGCACGTCGGGGCGCGACGCCGCCAGCGCCTCGCGCGAGGCGAAGCCGGTGTGCACGCCGACCGCTCGGGCGCCGTGGGCGCGGGCCACGGCGACGTCGAGGGGGGTGTCCCCGATCACCACGGCCCGCTCGGCCTGCAGGCTGCGACCCGTCACGGCCGCGGCCCGCTCCAGGGCCAGCGGCAGGAGGTCGGGGCGCGTGGGGGCCTCGTCGCCGAAGGCGCCCACGCGAAAGCTCCACTCCAGGCCCGCCGCGGCCACCTTGAGCCGGGCGCCGCCCTCCACGTTGCCGGTCAGCACCCCCACCACCGCGTCGTCCCGTGCCCTCAGACCAGCCAGCAGCGCGTTCACGCCGGTCAGGGTCACCACCGCGCCCGGGCTGCGGGCCAGGAGCGCCTCGAGGTGGCGCAGGTAGGAGCCGAGCAGGTCGGGGCAGGCCGCCGCGGCCTCGTCCGCGCTGCGACCAAAGCGCGCGAACACGTCGCGGACGATGCCGATGTCGGTGGCCCCCGCGAACGAGAGGCCGCGGGTGGCCTCCTCCCAGCCGCAGCGCTCGGCGAAGGCGGAATCGAGGGCGGCGCGGCCGACGCCGTTGCTCCGGATCAAGGTGCCGTCGAGGTCGAACAGGAGGAGTCGCACGTCACGCCGCGATGCGTCAGGGGCCGCCGTCGAGGCGCCCAGTGTAACGCGACGCGGCGTCGTCGCCGCTGCGGACGGCGTTGACAGCATTCGGCCGGAACCCTACAGTTAGCGCGCTTGCGGGCGGGCGCGCTCAGCGCGTCGCCCCGGCTCCGGCACCCGTGCGGCAGCCGGTCACCCCGTTCAACCCGAGGAGCGTGATTCGATGGGCGTCTTCGAAGCGATGACCGGTGAGGGGGGCCACGAGCAGGTCGTGTTCTGCCGCGACGAGGCGGCCGGGTTGCGGGCCATCATCGCCATCCACGACACCACCCTCGGGCCCGCCCTGGGCGGCTGCCGCATGTGGAACTACGAAAACGAGGAGGAGGCGCTCACCGACGTGTTGCGCCTGTCCCGCGGCATGACCTACAAGGCCGCCGCGGCCGGCCTCAACCTCGGCGGCGGCAAGGCCGTGATCATCGGCGACGCCAAGACCGACAAGTCCGAGGAGCTGTTCCGGGTGTTCGGCCGCTTCGTCGAGGCGCTCAACGGCCGCTACATCACCGCCGAGGACGTGGGGACGACCGTCCACGACATGGAGTACATCTTCATGGAGACGAAGTACGTCACCGGCGTCGCCCCCGCCCACGGCGGGTCGGGCGACCCCTCTCCGGTGACGGCCTTCGGCGTGTTCAAGGGCATGCAGGCCACCGCCAAGGCCGCCTTCGAGACCGAGTCGTTCGCGGGCAAGCGGGTGGCGGTGCAGGGCCTCGGCAACGTCGGTCAGAACCTGGTCGCTCACCTGATCGAGGACGGCGCCAGCGTGATCGTCACCGACATCGCGGAGGAGCGCTGCATCGAGGTGCAGGAGCAGTTCGGCAAGGGGCGGGTCGAGGTGGTCGGCGTCGACGACATCTACGAGGTCGACTGCGACATCTTCTCGCCCAACGCCCTGGGCGCGGTGATCAACGACAAGACGATCGCCAAGCTCAAGTGCAAGGTCGTGTGCGGCGGCGCCAACAACCAGCTGGCCCAGGACCGCCACGGGATCGAGCTGCGCGAGCGGGGGATCCTGTACGCCCCCGACTACGTGGTCAACGCGGGCGGCCTGATCAACGTCTACGTGGAGATGGAGGGCTACGTGCGCGAGCGCGCCCTCCGCATGGCCGAGGGCATCTACGCCAACACCGAGCGGGTGATCAAGATCTCCCGCGAGCTCGGGATCCCCACCTACGAGGCGGCCGACCGGTTCGCCGAGGAGCGGATCGAGAAGATCGGCGCCATCAAGCGCGGCTTCTTCGGCGGGATCTAAAGCGCAGTCGGGCCGCTGTGGAGGCGGTCGCACGGGCCGCGTCGCGTGTCGACGCGGCCCGACTGCGTTTTAGATCTCAAGGGGGGCGGATTCACCTCGGATCGCGTCTGGACCCTCGCACAGAGGAGGACAGCCCCGAGTTGGCGGTCGGAGAGCTTCTCGTCAGTGCCAGTCGGCGTCCTCCGCTGGCTTCGACTTGTACTTGCCCGTCACCGCTACCCGGATGAAGCAGGAGACGTCCTTGGGGATGTCTTCGCGCTCGTACTTGGCCTCGCCCTCGGTGACGCCCTGGAAGGTGGTGGAGGTGTAGGGGGAGCCGTAGCCGTCCCAGATGCTGAAGGCGCACTGCAGCTTCAGGGGGCGGTCGGTGAAGTCCAGGCCGTACTCGCTGATGCGGGCGAAGGTCAGGTCGAAGTGGAGGACGACCCGCAGCACGTCGACGTCGCGGCGGGGGTGCAGGGAGTGGAGCTGGCCGCCGCAGCGGGAGCGGGCTTCGACGAGGTCCTCGGGGTCGAACAGGAACAGCTGCGCGGCGGGGGCGTTGGGGATCTTCCACCGGTGGCCGACCGGCACCGGGCGGGCCGGGATCAGGGCGTCGTACACCCCCTGAGGGCGCTCCTCCTCCTGGGACAGGAGCTCCTCGGCGGTGGGGTGCAGCTCGCTCTCCTTCTCGAAGCGGAAGGCGCCGGTCTCCCACGACAGGTTCACCACTCGCCGCCGCCGGTCCTCCACCCCGTTGCCGAAGTCCTTCACGTAGGTGTAGGTGCGGCGGATCCGGGTCACGCCGCCGTCGGGGGTGACGCCGGTCACCTCGTCGACGAAGCGCATCTCGTGCCCTTGTTGCTTGTTCTCCACCCGGATCGGCGCGCCCTGCCGCTTGAGCGTCACCAGGACCTCGGTCTTGTTGGTGGCCTCGCAGGCAGTGCGGTCGCCCAGCTTGGCGACGTAGCTGCGGCGCAGGTCGAACCGCCGGGGCGGCCGCGGCGCCTCGCCGTCGTCGTTCTGGGCGCGCGCTGCGCCCACGGCGAGCGGCGTCAACAGCCCGAGGACCGTCCCGATCGTGAGCGCGCGCTGCATAGTCCCTCCCTGGCACCGAGCCCACAGGGACCGTAGCAGCGGCGGGAGGTCCCCGCCTGCGCAGCCTCCCCCGAGCGGGTCGGCCGCCACGGCGGCCGGCTCAGTCCCGCCTGTCGCGCTCCTTCTCGCCCTCGGCGCGCTCGCGCTCGAGCTGCTGGCGGAAGGCGGCGCGGATCGCGGCCGGCTCGGGGGAGCCGGCCTCGCGGGCCGCGCGACGCACCCGCTCGACGAAGGACTCGGTCAGGGTCCCGGTCACGGTGATCTCGTCGTAGGCGGCGGTGGCCCCGCAGGTGAGCAGGCGGACGCGCACCTCGCCGCGGGGCGCCTTCTCGACCTCCACCCGCTCGTCGAGCTTGCGTCCGGCGCCGACCACCACCTCGGCGCCCTCGTCGCGGGGGCGGAGGGCCACGCCGAACTGCACCTTGCGCGAGCCGATCCGCATGGGCTTGTGCAGCAGCTCGTCGTGCTTGTAGCGCCCCTCCTCCCGGAACACCGCCACCGAGGGGCCGTGGCCCTGGCTGGTGTCGATCGTGTCCTCCATGGCCTGCAGGTACTTCTTCACCTCACCGCCGCGCCGGGCGTTGGCCGCGAAGCCGCCCAGCTGGGCCAGGGGGAGGTCGTCGAGCAGGTAGCCCAGGCCCGCGACCAGCGGCTTGCCCTCCTTGCCGGCGAAGGCGACCAGCAGGTTCTGCTTGCTGCGGGCGTCCAGCTCGACCTCGATCGGCGCCTCGCCGGTGAAGGTGGCCACCAGCTCGGCCCGCTCGTGGCCGTAGCCCACCAGCAGCCCCTTGTGGGGCGTCCAGGGCGGGACCGGCGCCTTGGCCTGGGGGAGCTTGACCAAGTAGTCGTACAGGAAGCGCTGACCCCAGTCGCCGGGCGCGCCCTGGCGGGGCCAGTCCGCGGCTTGCTCCTCGGCCTCGAAGTCGTAGCGGAGGCGGACGCGGCGCCCCTCCAGCACTTCGACCTCGACGGCGCCCAGCGCCGCGGCCAGCAGCACATCGAGGGGCTGCTCGGCGGCCGCCGCGCGGGCCTCCTCGATCTTGCGCCCCAGCGCCGCCAGACCCTCCTCGGCCTCGGCCACGCCGCCCAGCTCGCGCTCGATCCGCTCGCGCAGCCGCTGCGCCGCGGCCAGGTCCCCGGCGGCCAGGGCGGCGTTCGCCTGCGCCAGCAGCTCCTCCGCCTGGGCCCGCCGATCGCTCGCGGGAGCCGGCTCGGCCGGGTCTCGGTCCTTGGCCCGCTCCCTCGGCTGGGCGGGCGGCTCGGGCGCGGGCGGCGCCTGGGCGAGCGCCAGCGCCTCGTCGAACCGGGTGCGCGCCTGCGCCTCCTCGGCCGGGCCGGCGTAGCGGCCGATCCGGGCCAGCAGCCGCTCGGCGCCGGCCGCGTCGCCCGCCGCCAGCCGCGCCTCCACCTCGGCGACGTCGCCGGCCAGCTGAGCGTCGATCTGCGCCTGCAGGGCCTGGCGCGACAGCAGGACCTCCGCGGCGCCCGGGAGGTCGTCGCCGTAGTCGGCGAGGTAGCCGGCGTACTGCTCGCGCGCCTCGCTCAGGCGGCCCTGCTCCTCCAGCGCTCGCGCCTGCGCCGCCACTTCATCCAGCAGCTCGCGCCGGCGCGCCGCCGCCGCGTCCCGCAG
>JAWLGW010000633.1:0-4749 GCA_041690735.1 Planctomycetota bacterium | reverse complement strand
GTGGGGGCCGAGGGCCTGCTCACCACCCGCGGGCTCCTCCGCGGCCAGGGGCAGGCCGCCGCCGACTACGGACCCGGCCGGCGCTCCTTCACGCACCGGCCGCTCGAGCCCTGAGCGGCGCGCCCGCCCGTGCCGCCGCCGCGCGCGCTCCCGCTCACCCCCCTGCCCGACCTGCCGCCCCGCGCCTGCGACGTGTTGGTGGTGCGCGCGGGCGCGGCGGGACGGGGCCGGGCGCCGGCCCCGCGCGCCGCCGGCGGCGCCGCCGGCGCGCTGCGCCCGGCGCCCCGCCGGGCGCCGCGGGTGGTGCTGCTCACCAACGAGCGGCGCCTGGGTCTCAAGATCCTGGTCTCGGGCGGAGGCCGCTGCAACGTCACCAACGAACAGGTCAGCGAGCACGATTACCTGACCGACGCCCCCCACCTCCTGCGGGGGGTGCTGCGCGCCTTCCCGGCGGCGAGCACGGTGGCGCTGTTCGAGGCCGCCGGCTGCCGGCTGTACGCGGAGCCCCTGGGGAAGCTGTTCCCGCGCAGCGACCGCGCCCGCGACGTGCTCGAGGCGCTGCTGCGGGCCGTCGACGGCGCGGGGATCCCCCTGGTCGCCCCCGCGGAGGTCTCCGACCTCGCGCCGCCCGCCGCCGAGGGGTCGCCCTGGCGGGTGAAGCTCGCGGGTGGCGCCAGCTGGGCGGCCCGGCGCGTGGTGCTGGCCACGGGGGGCAAGAGCCTCCCCAAGACCGGCTCGCGCGGGGTGGGCTTCGACCTGCTGCCCCGGCTGGGCCACACCCTGGAGCCGCCGGTCCCGGCGCTCACCCCCCTCCGCTTCGCGTCGGACGGGCCCTTGCAGGGCCTGGCCGGGATAACGGTCCCCGCCGCCTTGACCCTCGCGCCCCGGGACGTGCAGCCCGAGCAGGTCTCCGGCGCCCGGTTCCGCCCCCTGGCCCGCGCCGCCGGCAGCTTCCTGATCACCCACCAGGGGGCCTCGGGCCCGGCCGCCCTCGACGTCAGCGGACCCTGCGGGCGCGCCCTGGCTCGCGGCGAGGAGGTCTCGCTGCTCCTCGACGTGTGGTCCCTCGCGCAGGAGGACGGCCCCTGGGCCCCATTCCTGGATCTCCCCAAGCCGCCGGGCGCATCGCTGCGCCACGACGCCGCCCCCCGGCCCCCTACCCGAGAGGCGTTCCTCGCCCGGGCGCAGGCGGCCGCGGGCGCGGCGCGCGATCGCGCGATCGGCCTGGCCCTGTGGGGCCGGCTGCCCCGCGCCCTCACCCAGGCCCTGCTCCGCGCGGTCGGCGTCGACCCTGCCCAGCCCGCCCGGCAGGTCGACGCGCGAGCGTGGCGGGCGATCCACCTGGCCCTCACTCAGGCGGACCTGCGGGTGGTGGGGACCGACGGCTACGGCAAGGCGGAGGTGACGGCGGGCGGCGTGCTGCTGGCGGAGCTCGGCCGCACGACGCTCGAGAGCCGCCGGCAGCCGGGCCTGTTCGTGTGCGGCGAGGTGGTGAACGTGACCGGTCGCCTGGGCGGGTTCAACTTCCAGTGGGCCTGGTCGAGCGGCTTCGCCGCCGGCGCCGCCGCCGCCGCGTCGCTGCGGGCGTAGCCTCGACCGCGTCCAGCCCCCGCTCCGCCCGGTACTGCCGGCAGTCGCGGTCGCCGGGCTGGACCCGTCGGCACCCCTGGGGCCGCACCGCGTAGATCGAGCAGCGCACACGGTCGCCCAGCGCCCCGCGCAGGGCGAGGCAGCGTCCCTGGCGATCGAGCCGCAGGTGAGGCTCGCCGGCGGCGTCGAGCACGACCAGCTTCCGCACCAGGTCGCGCCGGCTCAGCAGCGGCGCGGCCGCCTCCACCGCGACCCACTCCCGCACCCCCTCCCGTTCGTTCTCGAGCGGGTTGCAGCAGCAGGCGCCGCAGCGGGTGCAGTCGAACGAGGAGGGCGCGGCCATGGGGCCGGATCCTACCCGCTGGCAGGCGGCCTACTTGACGTAGCGCCACTCGACGTCGACGTGGATCGCCGCGTGGTCGGACAGCGGCGCGCCGCCGGCGTCGACCATCTCGTCCGCCTGTCGCCACAGGACCGGCGCCAGCTCCACCTCGGCGCTGCTGCGGAACATGAGCCGATCGATCGACTCGGGCGCGCCGAGGGTGCGCGCCACGTCCCGCAGACCCGTCGCCGCCAGGAAGGTCAGCAGCACCTGCTCGTCGTCGGGGCGCGAGTGCTTGAGGTTGGTGTCGCCGCCCACCAGCAAGGCCCGACCGGCCGAGTACAGCTGGATGTAGCGGGCCAGCTCCTCGAACTGGTGCCGCCGCGCCGCCGCGTCGCCCGCCCCGCCGCCGGCATCGGCGTGCAGGTTGTACACGTCGACGGTCGCCCCCGGCCACAGCTCGTGGCGGCCCACGGAGAAGCCCTTCGACGACAGGCAGTCGTTCCCCTGGTCGGTGAAGCCGTTGCAGCGCGACCAGCGGACGCGCGCGAAGTCGCTGAAGGGGGTGTTGGAGAACCGGTTCAGCCCGTCGTTGACCAGGGTGCTGTACCCCGTCAACGGCGTGCTGCGGAAGGGGTGGGTGGCGTCCCGCTCCAGGTCGGCGTGGTACCAGAAGTCCTCTTGCGCCAGGACCAGCTCATAGGCGTTGAGCTTGGGGCTGATCTGGCGGGTGTTGGTCGCCGGCGAGGAGCTGGACAACCCCTGCGGCAGCCCGGCGACGTTGTAGGTGAGGACCCGCACGGTGCCGCTGGCCAGGACCTGCGCGGTCGGCTGCGCCCCCTGGGTCGAGCCGGAGGTGACCCCCGCGGCGGTCGAGGCGGCGCCGCCGCCCGAGCTCCCGCCTTGTGCGCACCCCGCCGTCAGCAGCGCGACCCAAGCCGTCCAGATCAGCGGGTGTGCGCGACCGACCATGCGTCCTCCCCCGGCCCTCGCGCGCAGCGGTCCGCGCGCGGGGCGTCGGTTGTAGCGATCGGGTGCGAGCGGGGCAACTCCTTTCCCCGCGAGGTCCTCGCGCCCCTGGCCTCGCCGAGCGGGCGCGGGAGTTGCGGCGCGCTGGAGAGGCCGGCGCGTGGCGCGCCGGGAGGCGACCATGCCCCGCACCGACCGTGGAAGACTCCCCACCGCCGAGGACTACTTCCCCCTCCGCATGACCTTGACCGCGCTGCGGCGCGCCGCCGCCGGCTGCCGCGCCTGTCCCCTGTGGGAGCGCGGCACTCAGACCGTGTTCGGCGAGGGGCTGCGCAGGTCCCGGGTGATGTTCGTGGGCGAGCAGCCGGGCGACCGGGAGGACCGGGTGGGGCGCCCCTTCGTCGGTCCGGCCGGTCGCGAGCTCGACCGCGCCCTCGACGAGGTGGGGATCGAGCGGCGCGACTGCTACCTGACCAACGTGGTCAAGCACTTCAAGTGGCAGCCACGCGGGAAGCGCCGGCTACACGCCAAGCCCAGCGCCCGGGAGATCGACGCCTGCTTCCCCTGGCTGCTCAAGGAGCTCGAGGTGGTCCAGCCCCTGGTGCTGGTGTGCCTCGGAGCCACCGCCGCCCAGGCGGTCCTGGGCCGGCAGTTCCGGGTGACCCGGGAGCGGGGCGAGCTGATCGCCTCGCACCTCGCGCCCCACGTCACGGCCACCGTCCACCCCTCGTCGATCATCCGCATTCAGGACGACGAGGAGCGGCGCGCCGCGCGCGCCGCCTTCCTCGCCGACATGCAGGTCGTGGCAGGCGCCCTGCGCTGAGGGTCGGTCCTCACCGCGCCGCGGCCCGAACGGCGCGCGCCACCCGCTCCTCGGTGGCCTCCAGCCAGCGCGGTGTGCCTCCGCCGCGCCGGCCTCGTCAGAGGCCTCAGCAGCGACGACGCCGCCGCGCCGAGGAGACAGCTTCGTCGTCAGGACGCCCCACCGCGCCGGGCGCCTGCGGCGCGCCGTCGCCGTCGCCCTCTCTGGCGGGGGCTTGGAGGGGACTCGGATGGGGCTCTGCGGTGGCAGCCCGCTTGCGTCCAGGACCGTCCGTGCGCCGGGGCACTGAAGACGCACGCCCGGCGCCCGAACACAGGAGGAGTAGATTCCATGAAGAAGCATTCCATCGCGAGGTTCGGCGTCGCGCTGGTCGCCCTCCCGGCCCTCCTGCTGCCGGCGGGCTGCGACGTCGAGGACGGCGAGATCGCTCAGACGGAGGAAGGCTACGAGGCCCCCCCCGAGGACGAGCGCCAGGGGCTCCTCGGCACCGAAGAAGAGGAAGAGGCCCGGATCACCGAGGACGATCAGCCCAAGCAGCAGCAGCCGACCGAGACCACCGAGCTGACCCTGCCCCTCGGGGACGAGGAGCAGCTCCGGATCGAGCGGGTCCTGCCCGAGCAGGTCCACCGCGGCGAGCCGTTCAGCTACACGATCCGCGTGACCAACGTCTCTGACATGGCCCTCCACGGCGTCGTCGTGGCGGAGTTCATGGAGGGCCCCGGGCTGAAGCGTCAGCAGGCGCGCGAGCAGCAGGCCGGCTTCCAGCGCGAGGCCGAGGGCGGCACCGTGCCGGCGGGGGCGCCCCGTCAGCAGGAGCAGGCTCAGCAGGAGCAGGCTCAGCGGGAGCAGGCTCAGCAGCAGCGCGAGCAGGCCGAGGACGCGGAGCAGTCCGAGGGCCGCGCCGAGCGGGCTCGCGACTGGATCAAGGACAAGGCGCAGCGGGCCAAGGACTGGGTGACCGGCGAGGACGACGAGGCCGACCTGCGCCAGACCCAGCAGCAGGGCCAGACCGGCGGCATGCAGGGCCCGAGCGAGCAGACGCTGG